>NZ_JBFUHV010000167.1:0-31933 GCF_056402215.1 Rhodococcus sp. P4_B6
GCAGAAGGCTTCGACGGCATGGACCGCTCGCAATACGGGCTCGTCGAATTTCCCTGCGAGGTGCGGCACGGACTGGTCTGGGTGGTTCCGACGGTCGGCGCCGAACTCGACATCGCCGGGATTCTCGGCGCCAAGCACGACGCGGAGGTGACGGACACCGGGATGGCCGAGTCGTTCCAGGTGCGCAAGGAGACGTGGAAACTCGACATGAACTGGAAGATCGCCGTCGACGGCGTCCAGGACTCRTACCACCTGTGCCAGCTGCACACCAAGACCGTGTGCAACTACCTCGAGGGCAACATCACGGCCTACGACCTGGTCGACCGTTCGTGGCGAATCGTCGTGGCCCGCAAGTCGATCACCGAGGTTCGCGGCGCAGATCCCGACTCGTTCGACGTCCGCGACTACTCCCTCGCGAACTACACGATCTACCCGGGCACGATGCTCGTGACCGAGCCCAACCACTTCGAGATCTGGACGATCGTGCCCGACACCGAAGATCCCAACGTGTCGTACTGCACCATTCGCCTTCTCTCCCCGAAGGAACCCGAGACTCCGCGGGAGAAGCGGATTCTGGACAAGAACTGGGAACTCCTGATGGAGACCCTGCACGCCGAGGACTGGTTCGTCACGAAGACGATCACGGCCAACGCGGCGCACGGGCAGGTCGACGAGCTGATTTACGGACGCAACGAGCTTCCCGGTCAGGTGTTCCACAAGATGATCACCCGCGATGCCGAGGAGGTCGCTCGGCAGGAGGCCGCGGCCGGCGGTGTGAGGTGACGACGGGCGACCTGCGCCGATCGTCGCCCGCGCCCGGAGTGCTGCAACTCGAACTCGCGCGGCCCGAGGTGCACAACGCGATCACCCTCGGCCTGCAACGTGAACTCGATGCCGCGCTCGCCGAGGCGGCGGACGACCCGGACGTCCGGGTGGTGCTGCTGGCAGGGGAGGGTACCGCCGCGTTCTCCGCGGGATACGACCTGAAGGAACTCCGGGCGATGACGGCGGACGCCTGCGCCCTCAGCCTGCTCGAACGGGACGAACTGTTGTGGAGATACTTCACGTTCCCCAAACCCACCGTCGCCGCAGTCCAGGGAATGGCCTACGGCGCGGGCACCCTGCTGGCGGCGTGTTCTGATCTGCGCGTCGGAGGTCCCGGCACCCGCATCACCGTCACCGCGGCGAAGTACGGCGGCGCCAACCTCACGTGGGTACTCGACCACCTGATCGGTGCCGGACTCGCCCGCGATCTGCTGATGACGTCCCGGGCAGTCACCGGTGCGGAGGCCCACCGGATGGGTCTCGTCTCCCGGTACGCCGCCGACGGCGACGTGCTCGGCGCCGCGCTCGAGGCGGCCGGGCAGATCGCCGCGCAGCCCCCGGAGTCCATGCGCGAGATCAAGACTCTGCTGCTCGACGGACCGGGACGCGACCTGCGGTCCCGGTACGACCGGGAGAACGTCGTGTCGCGCACGACGCTCCGGCCGCGTCCGGTCGAGGAGATGTTCGGCTCCTACTTCGGACGGCGCGCCCGGTGAACCGCGGGCCGTCACTCGTCAGCACCGCAAGCGAGGTCCGGATGGACGTCACCCTCTCGACTCCCGACGACATCTGGAGTCCCAGCTGGGACGACCCATTCGAACCGACCGCGGACGGTGACGACGAGTTCGCGGAACTGGCCGAGGCTCTGCGCTCCGTGCAGGAGGCCGTCACCCGCAGTCGCCCGGGTCCGGACGCGGCGAGTCGCGCGGCGCGTACGCTCCGCGGCCTCGCAGCACGACTGGCGGAGTTCGAGGTCGGTGAGGACGAACAGATCGCCGGCAGGCGCTGGGATCTTCCCGGCCGGGCACAGGCGCTGACGCCACCCCTCCACGTCGACGAGGTGACCGCGACCCGGGCGCGGGGGCGCGTCACGGTCGGCAGATTCCATTCCGGGCGCTACGCGATGAACGGCGGCGTGACGCCGCTGATCTTCGACGAGATACTCGCGCGCCTCGCCAACAGTTCCGGCAGGCACTGGGCACGCACGGCGTACCTGCACGTCAACTACCGAGCCCCCGCGCCGCTCGGCGTCGAATTGCGCGTGGAGGCGGAGCTGGCCGGGCAGGAGGGCCGCAAGCGATTCCTGCGCGGCGCGATGTATCACGGCGACGTCCTCGTCGCCGACGTCGACGGACTCTGGATCGAACTGAAACCGGAACAGACACAGAATGTCTCGCTGGCCGTCGGCCGGGGAGCGAAGGAGGGTTCATGAGTGGGTACTCGCTGCTGGACGGCGTTCGGATCCTCGAGGTCGCGCAGCTGGCGCCGTCGTCGCTCGGCGGGCATCTCGCCGATCTGGGTGCGGACGTGATCAAGGTCGAATCTGGTCCGCTCGGGGATCCCGTGCGCATCGGCGGCAGCCGTGCCGTCGGAGGAGAGGACGGGCCTGCCTTCATGCACCTGCGATGGAATCGCGGAAAGCGCAGCGTCGCACTCGATCTGCGCACACCCGTAGGCAAGCAGGCGTTCCTCGACCTCGCGCGGTCGTGCGACGCGGTCATCGAGGGCATGCGGGGCGGGTACCTCGACTGGCTCGGCATCGGCTACGAGCAACTGCGACAGGTGAATCCGAAGATCGTGCTGTGCACGGTGTCGGGCATGGGCACCGACGGACCGTACCGTGTTCTCGGCACCGGAGGTCCGGTGTTCGACGCGTACGCCGGGCTCCGCGAGGTCGGCACTCCCTCGGAGCCGCCGACCGAGGGGATGGCGGGATCCACGACGCCGCCGATCGCGATGTACGCGCTCGGCGCGTACGGGGCGATGGGCCTGCTCGCGGCGCTGCACAAGGCCGGCGCCACCGGTACCGGCTGTCACGTCGAGGTGGCGGGCATCGACGTCGCCGCCGCGTGGATGCCGGACCTGGTGGACGCGGAGTTGAACAGGGACCGCTCGATTCCCCGGCCGACCTGGCTGCCGGACGGCCGGCTGCCCGACTGGCCACGGCTCGAGGCCTACCGCACCAGCGACGGCGAGGCGATCCTGTTCGGGTCGCACGTGGAGAAGTTCTGGCACAACTTCCTGGTCGCGGTCGGACGCCAGGACCTGATCGACGTCGACCTCACCGGCACCGACGACGGTGCCCCCGCCCGCGCGGACCTGGTGTGGCGCGCGCTGACGGAGATCTTCGCGCAGCGCACCCGCGCCGAGTGGGTGCAGCTGTTTCTCGAACACGGCATCGCGGGAGGCCCGGTCAACAGCGTGGCCGACATGCTCGACGACCCGCACTTCCGGGCGCGGGACAACACCTACCGGGTCGACTACCCGGGGGTCGGCGAGCTCGAGTTCGTGGTCAGCCCCGTGCGCGTCGCCGGGGAGAAGTTCGCGCCCGCGCTGCCGCCGGTCGTGGGCGCGGACACCGCGGAGGTGCTGCGGACGGTGGCGCGGTACGACACCACGCGGGTCGCCGCGGCAACCGACTCGGCGAGCCCTCGGCGCGAGGCACCTCCCGCCGGCTGACCGGACGCATTCCGCGGAAGCAACACTCACACGAAATACACTGTGTGGGTGTTGTTTTCGTGCGACGGTCCGGTTCTGCCGGGTGCCCGAAATTCCCGAATCGAGCATTGCGCCGTTCGCCTACAGCTGTTAGGTTTACGGCACACGAAGTGAGGGTGGTCACACCCGGCTGACGAGCACGAGGAGCACAGATGAATCTCGCGGACCTGACCCGGTTCTGGGGTAAGACACGTTCGCAGCAGCAGGCCATCGTGTTTGGGGACACGGCACAGACCTGGGCCGAGGTCGACGCGATCACCGACGCACTCGCCCGCGGCCTCGCGGCGCGGGGCGTCCGCAAGGGGGACCGGGTGGCGGTGATGATGCTCAATCGCCCCGAACTCGCCCACATCATCCTGGCGACCCTCAAGCTCGGCGCCATCAGCGTGCCGCTGAACTTCCGGCTCACCGGCAAGGAGCTGGCGCCGATGGTGCTCGACTCCGCGCCGCGCGTGGTGATCGTCGAGGACAGCTTCGCGTCGCTGCTCGAGGTCGCCGCCGAGCAGGCGAAGTTCGAGACGTACGCGATCGGGGGCAGTGCCCATCCGCCGTACGAGCGGCTGATCGACCCCGGGACCGCACCCGTCGTCGCCATCGACGCCGACGACCCCGGCTTCATCTGCTACACGTCGGGGACCACCGGCGTGCAGAAGGGCGCCCTGATCACCCACCGCAACGCGATGACTCCCGGCATCTCGCAGTCGATCACGTTCGGCTTCTCGTCCCGCGACCGGGTGCTGTGCTCCGCCCCGCTGGTGTACACCGGCTCGGTCCTGTCGATCTTCATGCAGCTCGTCGTCGTGCCCGGCGCGACGATGGTCCTGTTGCGCGAGTACGACCCGGAGATCGCCCTCGACACGTTCGAGCGTGAGCAGATCACGGCCACCACGACCGTCCCCGTGATCTGGGAACGGATGACGATGCTGCCCGACTTCGGCACCCGCAAGCTCGCGAAGTTCACGTTCGCCGGCACCGGTGGCGCTCCCGTCAGCCTCGACCTGCTCGACTTCTACCGCTCGCACGGCATCCCGCTCACCCAGTGCTACGGCCTGACCGAGGCGTCCGGCATGGTCTCGACGCTCGCCTACGAGGACGCCGTGTCCCGTCCCGGCTTCGCGGGGCTGCCGCTGGTCGGCACCCACATCCGGATCGGTGATCCGGGAGTCGACACCCCGGCCGGGGAGGTCGGCGAGATCCTGGTCCGCGGCGAGCACGTGCTGCGGGAGTACTGGAACAAGCCCGAGGCCACCGCGGCGACCCTCGGCGACGGGTGGCTGCGTACCGGCGACCTCGGCATGCAGGACGAGGGTGGATTCCTGAAGATCGTCGACCGTAGCAAGGACATGCTGATCTCCGGGGGCCTCAACGTCTACCCCGCCGAGATCGAGAAGGCGTTGCACGGCATCGACGGCCTGGTCGACCTCGCGGTCATCGGCGTCAAGGACGACCGATGGGGCGAGGTGCCGATGGTGGTGTTCCACAGTGAGCGCCCCGCCGCCGAGATCGTCGCCGACATCGCCGAGGTCGCCGGCGAGAACCTGGCGAAGTTCAAGCGCCCCAAGCACGCCGTCGCGCTCGGCGAGCCGCTGCCGCGCACGTTCTCCGGAAAGCTCGCGAAACCGTCTCTGCGCCAGCGGTTCCCCGAGGTGCCCGCCGACGCACTCGCGGTCGACGGCACCGTCACCCCCGTCTAGCAAGACCCATCCAGTTCGAGGCTTCATCTCCCGCGGTTCCCCCCTTCGAGAGGAATGCACGTCGTGGCCCCAACTCGTGAAGTCGACATCTCCCAACTCATCGACGCCGCACCGGTGTCGGCCCTCCAGAAGCGTGCCATCGCGTTGTGCCTGGCGCTCGCGATCCTCGACGGCATGGACGCCCAGCTGATCGGATTCGCGATTCCCGCGCTGTCCGAGGACTGGGGCCTGTCCAAGGCCTCGTTCGGGCTGCTGCTGGCGCTCAGCAGCGGCGCGATGGTCGTCGGCAGCCTGCTGTTCGGTCCCGTCGCCGACCGCTGGGGCCGGCGGCGGGTGATCCTGCTGTGCACCGTGCTGTTCGCGGTGTTCACCCTCGCGTCCGCGTTCGCGCCGTCGATGGGGGTGCTGATCGTGCTGCGCATTCTCGCCGGAATCGGGCTCGGCGGCGTCACCCCGAACCTGATTGCGCTGACCAGTGAATACAGCCCCGCTCGCAGCCGCTCCACCCTGGTCACCATCGTCGTCGCGGGCATGTCGCTCGGCGGCTTCCTCGGCGGACTCGCTGCCGCTCAACTGATCCCGGCGTACGGGTGGCAGTCGATCTTCGTGGCCGGCGGCGTCCTCCCGCTGATCGTGGCGGCGCTCGCGTGGGCCGGGCTGCCGGAATCGGGCAAGTTCCTCGCCTCCCGCGGTGATCACGCCGGCGCCGCGAAGATCCTCTCGGCGATCGCACCGCAGGCGGGCATCACCGGATCGGTGACGTTCACCGTGGACGCCGCCGTGGCCACCAGATCGCCTATCCGGGAACTCTTCGCCGGCGGCCGGGCGCTGGACACGGTGCTGCTGTGGGTCGTGTTCGTCATCAACTTCCTGGTGATCTACTTCCTGTTCGGGTGGATGCCGTCGCTGTTCAGCCAGGCCGGGCAGAGCCCCTCCCACGCGATCCTCGCCGCGGCGCTGTTCAACCTCGGCGGCATGGCAGGCGCACTGTCGATCGGGTGGATCACCGACCGCGTCGGCACTGCGTGGCGCCGGTCGCGGGGCGCGGACGCCGCCTACGCGGTGGTGATGGCCGGCTACACACTCGGCGCCCTGTTCATCGGCGTCGTCGCGATGTTCCTGGCGAACTCCACGTTGCTGCTGATCACGATCTGCATCGTCGGATTCGGGATGTCCGGAAGTTCGGCGGGCATCATCGCGATCGCGGCGTCGATCTACCCGGTCGCGGCACGCTCGACCGGCATCGGCTGGGCCATGGGAATCGGGCGGATCGGGTCCATCGCCGGGCCCACCCTCGGCGCCGCCCTGATCGCGGCCGGGATGGATGCCCGCACGATCTTCCTGCTGATGATCGTGCCGACCGCCGTCGCCGTCCTCACGCTCGGTGCGCTGTTCGCGCGGGAACGACTGCGCGTTCGCACCGTCGCCGGGGCCGCGGAGTCGACCGCCGTCACCGCCGAGGCGCACTGAGCCATGCGATCCGTCACGTCGAGGGCCACGTCGTACTGCAGGCTGTGTGCCTCCTCGTGCGGGGTCCTGCTCGACATCGAGGACGGGCGGATCGCGCGGGTGCTAGCGGGAGTTTCCGAGATTTGAGGCCGGGTCGGGGTGATTTCGCTGGTGGGCGCCGGTTTTCGGGTTGTGGGGGTGTATGACCTAAGTGGTGGGGGTGTAGCGGTCGAGGTCGAAGATGTGTGCGAGTTCGTTCTGGGTGGTGGTGGTTTCGGTGAGCATGCGCCGGGCCTTGGGGCGGCCGCCGGTGGAGGGGTAGATCAGGACGGTCTCCTCGATCCCGGCCAGGGCGGCGAGGAGTTGGCGCACCGACAGGTGGTGGCCGTGGGTGTCAGCTTCGCGGCGCATCAGGTGGGCGATCTGCAGGGCCAGCACGCAGGTGAAGGTGTGCACGGTGATGGTGTGGTCGGTGAAGTGGTGCATCGGGGAGAAGGACACCTCGTGGGGGTCCTTGAGTTGCCGGAATCCGAATTCGGCGTCGGATTGGGAGCGGTAGCCGTCGATCACCTCGGCGATGGTCCAGTCCTGACGGTCGGTGATCAGGATCCGTTTACCGAAGATTCTCTGCGTCAACTTGTTTCGGGCGTCGGTGTCGACGGCCCAGGTGAGCCGGAACTCGGCCGGGGTGTCCCCGTCCAGTTGCCAGGTGAGGATCTGCGCGCCCCAGGTGTCGGAGCAGATGTGTGCGATCGCGGCTTCGACCTGGTTGCGGTCGCGGCGGCTGTGTCCGCGGGCGAGGGTGGCGGCGAGTTCGTCGAGTTTGCGCCCGGCGGCGGCCAGGGTTTGCGTCAGGCCCCGGTCCTGGGCGTCGTGCAGGGTCGGGCTGTGGGTGAGGATCACCCGCTGGTCGAGGCCGTAGACCTGTTTGCGGGTGTGTAGTGCGGTGAGCCCGGCGAAGCGGTCGCCAGGCACCGGGCGGCGGCGGGAGGCCGGGAGATCGAGGAGGTCGGGGTGATCGCTGGGCGGGGTGGATCCGACGTAGTGCAGTCCGGCCCCGGTCAGGTGCGCGAAGTTCGCGGCCGAGTTCTGGCCGGCGTCGAAGACGACGGTGATGGTGCCGGTGTCGGTGCCCAACGCCCGGTAGCGGGCGGTGAGGGTGTCGATCATGGCCGGGAACTGGGTGACGTCGGGTTTGTTGCCCGGGTACGCGTGCCAGGTCAGTGGGATCCCGCCGTCCCGGGTGATCACCAGCCCGAGCCCGACCAGGCGCAGGTCGGTGCGTTTCTGTTTCGCCTTGCCGCGTTGGGCGATCGGCGCCTTGGTGTTGACGGAGGCGATGTAGGTGGCGAAGTTGGTCATGTCCAACGCCAGCGCGGTGGTGTCGAGCCCGAAGTCGGTGATCATCGCGGCGGTGATCGTCTGGGAGATCTGCTCGAGTTGACCGGGGGTCACCGCGTGCATCGCGTCCCAGAAGCGGCGGTGGTCGAGGTCGGTGGCGCGGATCTTGGTGAAGCGGTCCGCGGCGGTATGCGCCCACCAGTCGGCGATCCGCGCCTTCGAGCACGGGGCGGTGATCCGGTTGCACACCGCGACCGCCAGGTAGGTGCCGATCGAGCAGGGAGCACCGGCCACCCGCCCGCCGGTGATCTCATCGATCACGCCGATCACGTTGAGGCGCTGACACATCGACCAGACCGCGGCGACGTCCCCGAACGCGAGATGGCGGGTGCGCTGCGGCATCACCGCCGTGTCCCCGGCATCGAATGCCGCGGCCACGTCCGCCGCCGAGCCCAGGTACCGCTCGGAGATCATCTTCGGTTTGCCGTCCACCCGTGCCATCGTGCGCAGGTACCAGTACGTCTTGCCGTTGACCTTCTTCGAATACAGGCTGGACATACTTTAGGTCATACATGAATCCGGGTCGGCGATCAATCACCGAAACGGCGTGTCACCAGGACAAACTCACAACCGGCTCAAACCGGGAACCCCCACGCAGCCTCGCATCTCGGAAACTCCCGCTAGGCGATGCCCACCATCCGATCTCCGGCGGCTACACCTGCCCGAAGGGGCGCCGAGGCGGCGACCTCGTCCACGGCCCGGACCGGCTCACCACCTCGATGCGCCGCACCGCCGCAGGCACCCACGAGCCGGTGCCGGTGGCGCGGGCGGTCACCGACATCGCGGACCGGCTGCGCGCAATCGTCGACCGGCACGGACCGGATGCGGTCGCGCTGTTCATGGGGACACAGCAGAACTTCGCCGCACTCACCCCGCCGATGGCCCGGGCCTGGTTCCGGGGTACCGGCTCGCACAAGCTGTTCTCCACGATGACCATCGACCAGTCCGCGAAATGGGTTGTTGCCGAACGGATGGGAACGTACCTCGGCGGCCGGCAGCGATTCGAGGACGCAGACGTGTGGTTGCTCGCGGGCACCAACCCCGTCGTCTCCGGCAACGGCGGCGACGGGGACGGCGCGGTGGTGCAGAACCCGTCCGTCACCCTGAGGGCGGCGCGGGAACGGGGCCTGCGGCTCATCGTCGTCGACCCGCGACGCACCGAGACCGCGGCGCTCGCCGACATCCACCTGGCACCCCGGCCGGGCACGGACGCAGTGCTGTTCGCCGGTCTCCTGCACGTCGTCCTCACCGAGCGCCTCCACGACGCCGGCTTCTGCCACCGGTACACGGCCGACCTGGCCGTGCTCGCCGATGCCGTCGCCGGCGCGACCCCCGGCGTCGTGCAGCGGATCTGCGGTATTCCCGCAGCGCGGATCCGCGACGCGGCACGGGTGTTCGCAGGCGCGGCACGGGGTATGGCGACCAGCGGCACCGGGTTGTGCATGGGCCCGCACTCGAACCTCGCGGAACACCTCGTCGCGGCATTGAACGTGGTGTGCGGCCGGTATCTGCGGGAGGGGGAGCGGGCCGACGATCGCGCCGTCCTGACCCGGCACCAACCGGCGCGCGCGGAGGTCGCCCCGGCCACCCGGGCATTCGAGCACGGATTCCGCAGCCGGATCGGTGGGGTCCGGGCGATCCGCGGCGAACTTCCGTCCGGCATCCTCGCCGACGAGATCCTCGAACCCGGCCCCGACCGGGTGCGGGCGCTGATCGTCTCCGGCGGCAACCCGGCGGCGGCGCTGCCCGATCGCGGGAAAGCGTTGCGCGCGATGCGATCACTGGACCTGCTGGTGTGCGTTGACCCGCGCATGTCGGACACCGCGCGGCTCGCCGACTACGTGATCGCGCCGACCACGATGTACGAACGTGCCGATCACACCGCGATCATGGAACCGTTCTTCCCGCAGCCGTTCGCGCAGTACACCCCCGCGGTCGTGACCGCGCCGCCCGGCGTCGTCGACGACTGGCGATTCTTCCTCGACCTCGCCGCAGCCTCCGGGCAGCCCGTCAAGTTCGCCGGTCGCATCCTCGACCCCGCCGCGCCGCCGACCCCCGAGCAGTTGCTGGCCATGATGGCCGAGCGGGGGCGCATCCCGTTCGCGGACCTGGTCGCCGCCCCGCACGGACACCTCGCCGGATGCAGCGGCGCCGTCGTGGGTCCGGCGGCCGAGGAGAATGCCGGGCACCGCCTGACGCTGATGCCCGAGGACGTGCGCGCCGAACTGCGCGCAGCGCTGACGGACAGGGCGGTCGCAGCACAGTTCCCGCTCCTGTTGACGGTGCGGCGGATCCGGGAGGCCGTCAACTCCACCGGCACCCGCGTGCCCGGACTCGTTCCGGCTGGAGCCAACCCCGCGAGCCTGCACCCGGACGACCTCGCCGCCGTGGGCATCGCCGACGGGCAGGCGGTGACCGTGCGCTCGGCGTCCGGGCACCTGCGTGCGACCGCGCGGGCGGACGCCACCCTGGCCCGCGGCACGGTGTCGATGACGCACTGCTTCGGGAGCGTCGACCCGTGCGACGACGTCGGAGTGAACGTGAACGCGCTGACCGGAACCGGTGACGGCGTCCAGTCGATCAACGCGATGCCCACCATGACCGCGGTTCCCGTCGCGGTCGAGCCCACCACCATCGAACAGGACGTGTGATGACGACGGCAGAACCGATCGCCGGGCACCGGATCTGCCCGCTGTGCGAGTCGACCTGCGGGCTGCTGGTCGAACTCGACGGTCGCGCCATCACGAGGGTCGCGCCGAACCCCGACGATGTGATGAGCGCTGGGCACAGCTGCGCGAAGGGGCTCGGCCTCGGGCGCATCGAGGGCGACCCGGACCGGATCCGGACCCCGCTCCTGCGCACCGCAGACGGTGGGTTCCGCGAGGCCACCTGGGACGAGGCGTTCGCCGAGATCGAGCGTCGGCTACCGGAGTTCGTCACCGGTGACCCGGGCAGCTGCGCCGTCTACCACGGGAATCCGGCCGCCCACCACCTGGATTCGACGTTCTACCTGGGTGAGCTGATCGGTGCGGTCGGTACCCGGAACATCTACTCGCCGGCCAGCGTCGACACCTGGCCGAAGAACCTTGCGCACATGCTGCTGTACGGCACCGGGCTGGGAATGAGCCTGCCCGACCTCGACCGCACCGAATACCTGCTGATCCTCGGTTCTAATCCGATGGTCTCCAACGGCAGCACCGTCACCGCCCCCGGCATGCACCACCGCCTGCAGGCGTTGCGTGAGCGGGGCGGCATCCTCGTCGTGGTGGATCCGGTCCGCACCCGCACCGCCGAGGTCGCGGATCTGCACGTGCCGATCCGGCCCGGGACCGACGCCCTGTTCCTGCTCGGGGTGCTGTCCGTCATCGCGTCCGAGGGGCTGTCCCGACCCGATCGGGTGCCTGCGGTGGTGGACGGCCTGGACGCCGCTCTGGCGATGGCGGCGGACGTCGACCCCGACGCCGTCGCCGCCGCGTGCGGGATCGACGCCGATATGATCCGCGCGGTCGCGCGGGGGTTCGCGGGCGCGCCTGCAGCGGTGGCGCATTCACGGATCGGGACGTGCATGCAGGAGTTCGGCACCCTCGCGAACTGGCTCGTCGAGGTGCTCACCATCGTCACCGGCAACCTGGACCGGCCCGGAGGGGCGATGTTCGCGCTGCCGCCGGCCGGCGGGCAGAACACCTGGCCGGTGACCAGACCGCCGAAGCTGATGTTCGACCGGTGGCGTTCGCGAGTGCGGGGGTTGCCGGAGGCGATGGGGGAGTTGCCCGCGGTGTGCTTCGCCGAGGAGATCCTCACGCCCGGACCGGGCCGTACCCGGGCGCTGATCACCCTCGCCGGGAACCCGGCCCGCTCCCTGCCCAACAGTGGGGCGATCGAGGAGGCGCTCGGCGCCCTCGACTTCATGGTGTCGGTGGACTGCTACCTCAACGAGACCACCCGCCACGCCGACGTGATCCTGCCGCCGCCACCGCTGGCGACCCGCGGCCACCACGACGTGACGCTGGCGCACTTCCAGATCCGGAACGTCGCCCGGTACACCCCACCCCTGCTCGACCTCGCCGACGGTGAGCAGGCGGAATGGCAGATCCTACTGCGGATCGCCGCGATCGCCCAGGGAACCCCGCACCGCCCGGTCGAGGAGATGGACGACGAGGTGGCGGCCGTCGCCGCCCGGCGCGCCGCGAAACTCGCCGGCTGCGAGGCGGTACAGGCACTGCACGCCGTCGCCGGCCGCCGCGGCCCTCAGCGACTGCTGGACTTGCGTCTGCGCAGCGGACCCTACGGCGACCGTTTCGGGCTGGACCCCGACGGGCTGACTCTCGCACTGCTGGAGGCCAACCCGGACGGCATCGACTACGGGCCGCTGACACCGCGCGTCCCGGAGGTGCTGCGCACCCCGGACGGGCGGATCGACCTGATGCCGGAGATGATCGTCGGGGATCTGCCGCGGGTGCGGGCGAGCATGACCCGGGCCGCCCCGGATCTGCTGCTGATCAACCGGCGTCAGCGTCGTGGCATGAATTCGTGGCTGCACAATGCCCTGCCCCAACCGGACGGCGGCCAGTGCGCCCTGCTGATCAGCCCACGCGACGCGGCCGAGCGCGGCCTGGTCGGCGGCGACCGGGTGGCGGTGACGTCCAAGGTCACCACCGTGACGGCCGAACTGCGAATCGACGACGCGTTGCGACCCGGTGTGGTGAGCATGCCCCACGGGTGGGGCCACGACGGGCCCGGCCTGCGGACGTCCCGGTCGGCGTCGGTCCCGGGCAGCAACTACAACGCTTTGGTGGACGACACCACCGACCTCGAGGCGCTGACGGCGTCCCCGATCTTCAACGGCGTCCCGGTCACCGTGACGCGCACCAGCGAGGAGCATCCCTGATGGCGTACGTGGTCACCCAGAACTGCTGCAACGACGCGACTTGTGTCGCGGTCTGCCCGGTCGACTGCATCCATCCGACTCCCGCCGAGCGGGAGTACACGCGCACCGAGATGCTGTACATCGATCCGGGTGCGTGCATCGACTGCGGCGCCTGCTCCGACGTGTGCCCGGTGGACGCGATCGTCCCCGGCGACGCCCCCGCGCCGGACATCGACCGGTACCGCGACATCAATGCCGAGTACTTCCAGCAGAATCCGCGCACCGCGGCGCCGGGTGCGCACGTGCAGCCACTCCCGCTGGCCCTCGCGACCACCGGCGTCACCGATCCCCCCGCGCTGCGGGTGGCGATCGTCGGATCCGGACCGTCGGCGTTCTACGCCGCCGAGGAACTGCTGGCCCGCCGCGACATCGCCGCCGAGGTCACCATGTTCGAACGGCTGCCCGTCGCAGGCGGACTCGTGCGGTTCGGCGTCGCGCCGGACCACTGGCACACGAAGACGGTGGACCGGGTGTTCGACCGCACCGCGCGACGCGACGGCTTCACCTTCCACCTCGGCGTCGAGGTCGGGCGGGACGTGACGATCGACGAGGTGCTGGCACACCACCACGCGGTGATCCACGCGTCCGGGGCGTCGGGGGACCGGCGCCTCGGCATCCCCGGCGAGGACCTGCCGGGCAGCTACGCCGCCCGGGAGTTCGTCGCCTGGTACAACGGCCACCCCGATCACGCCGATCGCGCCTTCGACCTGTCCACGCGCCGCGCCGTCGTGGTCGGCAACGGCAACGTCGCCCTGGACGTCGCCCGCATCCTCGTCTCCGATGTGGACACCCTGCGCCGCACCGACATCGCCGACCACGCCCTCGCCGCCCTGGCCGACAGCCGGGTCGAGGAGGTGGTGGTGCTCGGTCGGCGCGGACCCGAGCACGCGGCCTGCACCACGCCGGAACTGCTCGCGCTCGGCTCGCTGCCGGGAATCGATGTTCTCGTCGACGGTCCGGTGACGGCGGCACCGGACGCACCGGCCAAGCTGCGGATCCTCGCCGACTACTCCCGGCGGAAGGCGACGCCGGGGAACAAGCGCATCGTGCTGCGCTTCGGTACCTCCCCGCGAGAGGTGCTCGGTGCGGGTCGTGCCGAGTCGCTTCTGGTGGCCCAAGGCGACACCGCGGACCGGATCGAGTGCGGTCTGATCCTCCGGGCGGTCGGGTACCGCGGACTGCCGATCGGCGGCCTCCCGTTCGACGAGGCCGCCGGGACCGTCGCCAACGCCGCGGGCCGCGTCGCGCTGCCCGGCACCGGGGAGACCGTCCGCGGCCACTACGTGGCGGGCTGGATCAAGCGCGGTGCCACCGGTGTGATCGGCACCAATCGCTACTGCGCGGCGGAGACCGTCGAGGCACTCCTCGCCGATCACCGCGCGGGACTGCTCGCCGCCCCGACCCAGGCCGCTGCGGACCTGGCGGCGCTGGTGCGCGAACGCAGGCCCGACGCGCTCGGCGGCGCGGACTGGCGCGCGATCGACCGCTTCGAGCGCGAGCAGGGGCGGGCCGTCGGCCGTCCTCGGGTCAAGATCGTCGCCGCCGCCGCGGCGGGCGATGTCGCGAGAGCCGCGCGGGTGGGATCGTGACGCGGAAGGTCCACACGTTCTGCCGGATCTGCGAGCCGGGGTGCGGCCTGCTCGCGGAGGTGGACGGTGACGAGGTCGTCCGGCTGCGGCCGGACACGGATCATCCGGTGCACAAGGGGTTCTCCTGCCACAAGGGTGTGCACTACCTCCAGGTCCATCACGATCCGGACCGGCTGGCCCGGCCGCTGAAGAGGATGAATCCGCGGAGCGAGGAGCGCGGTGTCTTCGAACCCGTCGAGTGGGACGTCGCGGCGCGTGAGATCGCAGCACGGCTCCAGGAGGTGCGCCGCGAGCACGGCCGCAACGCCCTTGCCGTCTATCAGGGCAACCCGTCGGCGTTCAACGGCGCCTACTACGCGAACGCCGCCACGATCGCGCGCGGCTTCGACACCCGGATGCGCTTCAGCGCCGGAACCCAGGACACCTCGGCCAAATACGCTGCCAGCGAGGCGATCTACGGGGCGTCGATGGCACATCCGATTCCCGACCTGCTGCACACCGACTACTTCCTGTGCCTCGGCAGCAACCCGCAGGTCTCGCACATGACGCTGATCCACATCTCGGATCCGATGGCCAAGATCCGCGCAGTGAAGAGCCGTGGCGGGACCGTCCTGTTCGTCAATCCGCGCCGCATCGAGTCGTCGTCGCCGGAGACCGGTGACGTGTTGTTGATCAAGCCGGACACCGACTTCTACTTCCTCGCCGGAATCCTGCACGAGATCGTCTTCCGGATCGGGTACGACCGAACGGAGGTGGAACGTCACGCTCGTCGCGTCGACGAGTTGCTCGACTTCGTCCGGCAGTATCCCGTCGACCGGATCGCCGCGGTCACCGGCATCGAGGCCGACACGATCCGGCAGGTCGCCGACGAGTTCTGCGCGGCACCGAGCGCGAGCGTCTACATGGCGACCGGGGTGAACCAGGGCCGTCAAGGCACCCTGGCCTACTGGATGCTCACCATGGTCAGCCTGTTCTCCGGCAACCTCGGCAGGCGCGGTGGCAACATCTACTCGCGTGGCGTCGCCGACGTGGTGCAGGGTTCGAAGCGCAAACGGGAGGACCCGTTCTACGAGGGTCCCTTCGGTGAGATGCGCACCGTCGGCGGTGATCTGCCCGCCGCGCTCCTGCCGGACTTCATCGAGAATCCCGCAGACCCGGTCCGCGCGCTGATCGTGGTGTCGGGCAACCCGCTGCTGTCGGTCGGCGGCGACGACCGCCTGCGCCGGGCGTTCGAGCACTTGGACCTGATCGTGACCGTCGATCTGTACCGCACGGTCACCGGTGAGATGGCGGACTATGTTCTGCCGGCTACGGACTGGCTGGAACGGGAGGACGTCAACTTCCTCAACACGATGGGCGTGGCGATGGAGCCGTACGTGCAGTACACGCCCGCCGTCGTCCCCGCGACGGGGGAGCGCCGCGACGACTGGTGGATCCTGTCCCGCATCCAGCAGGCGATGGGTGTCCCGACCCTGCTCGACGACCCCGACCCGAATCCGTTCGCCGCGGTCGACGCGAAGATGCGGGAGTCGGGTCTGAGCATCGATCTCCTCGCGACCATGCCGTGCCAGACCGCGGTGCTGCCGGAGGCCGAACCGTCGCACGTGTTCAGCATCGCGGTCCAGCACGACGACGGCCTGATCGACTGCTGTCCCGCGCTGTTCCAGCGCTCGTACGGGACCGCGGAACGCATCTTCGAGGAGTTGGCCGCGGAGCCCGCGGACCAGCTCAAACTGATCACCCGCCGCACCCACTACATGGTCAACAGCTGGCTGCACAATCTTCCCGTACTCAAACAGGGTGTCCACCAGAGCAATCCGCTGTGGATGCACCCGGACGACGCGCGGTGCCGGGACCTCGTCGAGGGCGACGACGTCACCGTGCGCAACCGCCACGGCGAGGTCGACGCGATGCTGATCTACGACGACACCCTCCGGCTGGGCGTCGTGGCGATGACCCACGGCTGGGGGCAGCGCACGGCCCGGGGGCTGGACGTCGCGAGGCGCAACCCGGGTGTGAACGTCAACCGTCTCGCGCCCACCGGGACGGACGGCTACGACCCGCTGAGCAACCAGTCGCAGCTCACCGGCATCAACGTCGAGGTGGTGCGCCTCCGGCACCCGTGAGTACTTGTTAACCGCCGGACGTTGACAAGTACTCACGGGCGCGAAGCGCACCTTGCCGGATTTAACAACAACCTTTAGATTTAGCAGCTGTGACGGGCGGCACAGTGCGACCGTACGCACGAGTCCCTGTCACGGAGAACTTCGGTTTCGATCCCACCGGTCGCGGCCGGGCACACAGGAGGCAATGAATGAGCGGAACCGTGATCGACGCGCTGAATTTCTGGGCGCGGATCGTCCCCGGCCAACCGGCCATCGATTTCGACGGCGACGTCGTCACGTACGCGGAACTGTCGAGGTGGGCCGACGGCGTCGCCCACGACCTCGCGGCGCGCGGCGTCCTGCCGGGCGACCGGGTCAGCTTCGTGGGAACCAACACCCTCGAATGGTGCGCGGCGGCGCTGGGGGCGATGAAGGTGGGCGCCATCGCCGCGCCGTTCAATCAGCGGATGCTCGCCGGCGAGCTCACGGCGCTGGTCGAGGATTGCGAGCCGAAGATCGTCTACTGCGATCAGGCGTACCTTCCCAGACTCGAAGAGGTCCTGAAGGCGCACGACACCTTCTCGATCGCCGTCCTCGAACACGACGTGCGGCCCCTGCGCGGAGGGGAGCACGTGACGTTCCCGACTCCCGTGGTCGACGTCTCGACACCGACCGCGATCGTCTTCACCAGCGGCACCACGGGCAGGCCCAAGGGGGTGGTGTTCACCCATGCGACCATCGCGGGCGAGATGCACGAGTGGTCGCTGATGGAACCCATCCTGCCCAATGGTTTGCGTCCTCTGCTCGTGCTGCCGTTGTTCACCGCGGCCGGCATCATCTGGGGCATCTCCCGCACGGTCATCCACGGCGGCACGCTCTTCCTGCAACCGGGATTCGACCCGCAGGCGGCCCTGCGTGTCCTCGTCGAGGACAAGGCGACGACGCTCACCGGTCCACCCATTCTGTTCGAGCAGATCGCGAAGGTCCCGGGATTCGCCGACGCCGACCTCCGCCACCTCACCACCGCACACGTGGGCGGTGCCCGGGTGCCTGCACACCTGCTGGGGATCTGGCAGGACCGGGGTGTGCAGTTGCGGCAGATCTACGGGCAGACCGAGATCGGCGGTTCCGCCACCGTGATGCCCCGCGACGAGGCGGCCGAGCATCCGGACAAGTGCGGGTGGGGTGGCATCTTCACCAAGATCCGAGTCGTCGACGCGTCCGGAAACGACTGCGCGCCTGGCGAAACCGGGCAGATCCTCCTCCGCGGTCCGGGAATGATGCCGGGCTACTGGCGCAACGAGGACGCGACGAAAGCCACGCTGATCGACGGCTGGTTGCACACGGGAGATCTCGGAAAGCTCGACGAGAACGGCTACCTGACCTACGTGGACCGGCTCAAGGACATGATCATCTCCGGTGGGCTCAACATCTCGCCCGCCGAAATCGAATCGGTGATCAATCAGATCCCCGAGGTCGAGGAAGTCGCGGTGATCAGCGTGCCCGACGCGAAGTTCGGAGAGACTCCGGCTGCTCTCGTGAAGGCGGCGCCGGGCCTGACCGAGGCGGATGTCGTCGAGTTCTGCAATCGGCGCCTCGCCGACTTCAAGGTCCCGCGTTACGTCGTCCTGCTGGACGAGCCGTTGCCGCGGATGGCCAGCGGCAAGATCGCCAAACGGGAACTGCGCGACACATACGCGGACGTGCCGGACACCCACCGGAAGGTGCGCTGAATGACGAACGCGGGTGAACAGAAGGTTGCCGTCGTCACCGGGGGTGGCAGGGGCATCGGTGCGGCAATCGCGCAGCGCCTCGCGTCGGACGGTTTCGCCGTGGCGGTGAACTATTCGCGCAGCGAGACGCATGCGGCCGACGTGGTCGCGAAGATCGTCGCGGGCGGTGGCCGCGCGGCGGCGATCAAGGCGGACATCGGGGACGCGGCCTCCGCCGAGGAGCTGATCTCACGGACCGCCGACACGCTCGGGGCGCCGTCGGTGCTGGTCAACAACGCGGGCATGAACCTCGCCGGCTCGGTCCGCAAGCAGGAACCGGAGGACTGGGATCGCGTGATCGCGGTCAACCTCAGCGGGGCGTTCTACTGCACGCACGCCGCGTTGCCTGCGATGTACGAGAACGGCTGGGGCCGGGTCGTCTTCTTCGGAAGCCCGTCCGGCGGACGGCGGCCGTCGCCCGGGATGAGCGCCTACTCGGCGGCGAAAGCCGGTCTGACCGGGATGACCCGGACGTTGGCGCTCGAGGTCGCGCGGCGCGGCATCACCGTCAACACCGTCGTCCCCGGTTTCGTCGAGACCGACATCATCAGTTCCGGGGGCGACGCCGCCGTCGACGTCCTGGCCGCCCATTGGCCGCGGATCCCGGCGGAGTCCGTGGCGGCGACCGTGTCGTTCCTCGTCAGTGACGACGCCCGCCATGTGTCGGGTGAAGAGGTGGGCGTCTGGCTCGGCGGTCCGGTGTAGGCGCCTCCGGCGCCCGTGCGCGGTTGACGAGTCCCAGGACTACTCGTCAACCGCGCACAGGTGCGTCAGCGCCTGTAGTTGGTGGGCCACGCCTTCCCGAGGGTCAGGCCCCCGTCGACGACGAGGTTCTGCCCGGTCACGAACGTTGCGTCGTCGGAGACCAGATAGGCGATGGCGCCGGCGATGTCGTGGCCCTCGCCGGCGCGGGGGATCGGCTGGAATGTCGCGAGACCCTGCCGCACGCTGTCGACGCTGGCGTCCAGCGCGTCTCCGTCCAGGCCGGCGCCGTGACCGACGATGCGGGTGGCGACGCCGCCGGGGGTGACCGCGTTGACCCGGACGTGAAATTCCGCGAGTTCGCGTGCGGCGCTGCGGGTCATCTGCAGCACGGCGGCCTTCGCGGCGCCGTACGGGTGCGGGCCGAAGCCGGTGCGCACCCCCGCCACGGACGACACGTTGACCACGGTGCCGAATCCCTGCTCGCGCATCACCCGGGCGGCGTGTTTGGTCCCGAGGAAGGCGCTGCGCGCCAGGACGGCGAACGAGGAGTCCCACTCGTCGACGGTCGTGTCGGCGACGTACGTCCAGGCCCCGACCCGGCCGGCGTTGTTGACCATCGCGTCGAGGCGTCCGAAGCGCTCGGTCGCGACGCGGACCGCGGCCGCGACATCCTCCTCGCGGGTGACGTCGGTGTGCAGGTAGACACCGTGCTCGCCGAGGGCGGCCGCGACCGCCTCGCCGCGTTCGTCGTCGATGTCCGTGACCACCACCCGCGCACCCCGCTCCGCGAGGAGTGCGCAGGTCGCCGCCCCGATCCCGCTCGCTCCACCGGTCACCACCGCGACCTTGCCGTGCAGTTCCGCCATTGTGTTCTGTCCTTTCGCGCCGTCCGTCCGAACTGTGGATCTTGAGGTATTAACCTAAAGGTATTAGCTTGATATGTCGACGGTACCGACACGAAGCGGAGGCCGTCGGAACCACACGAGGGGAAGGCCCCGAATGTCCGAACTGATACTGACCGAGCAGCCGCGGCCCGGCATCCTGCTCGTGCGACTGAACCGACCCGAAGCGCTCAACGCGATGAACGCGGAGATGATCGGCGAACTGCACCGGGTTCTGGCCCGGGTGCGGGACGACTCGACCATCCGGGCGATCGTCCTCACCGGCGCGGGCAAGGCGTTCTGCGCCGGCCTGGACCTGCGTGGGTACGGAACCCCGGACGGCGCCGCGGACGGCGAGGGTCGCCCCCAGGCCGGGCTGCGGGTGCAGAAGCACATCGCCGACCTGGTGGAGGCGTTTCGCGGCGCGCGGCCGCCGATCATCGCCGCGATCAACGGCGCAGCGGCAGGCGGCGGGATGGCGCTCGCGCTGATGGCCGATATCCGCATCATCGCCGACTCGGCCGCCCTGCACGCGTCGTTCATCAAACGTGGCCTGTCCAACTGCGACATCGGGGTCAGCTGGCTGCTGCCCCGCATGATCGGGTTCTCGCGCGCCGCGCAGATCCTGCTCACCGGCCGGACGATCGACGCCTTGGAGGCGGAACGAATCGGAATCGCCTCGTCCGTCGAATCGGAAAGCACCCTGATCGACGCGGCGCTGGGCACCGCCGAGGCGATTGCGCAGAACACGCCGTTCGGGGTGTGGATGACCAAAGAGGTGATGTGGTCGAACCTCGAGGTGCCGAGTCTCCGGGCGGCGATCGACCTCGAGAACCGCACCCAGATCCTGGCAGCCATGACCAAGGACCACCGCGAGGCGGTGAAGTCCTTCCTCGAGAAGCGCCCGCCCGAGTATCTGAATCACTGAACTTCAGCGACCAGCAACACCGGCCCAACGGGGCAGTAAGTGAGGAATACCAGTGAAAGTCGGTATCGCCGCGGGATATTGGGGCTCCGGTCCGCCGCGCAACGTCGACCGCATGCTCGCCGAAGCCGAGGCGCTCGGCGTGGACAGCTTCTGGACGGCGGAGACCTACGGATCGGACGCGCTGACCCCCCTCGCCTGGTGGGGATCACGCACGTCCACCATCACACTCGGGACCGCGGTCTGCCAGATGTCGGCCCGGACGCCGACGGCCCTGGCGATGGCGGCGCAGACGGTCGACCACCTCAGCGGGGGCCGGGTGATCGTCGGCATCGGCGCGTCGGGACCGCAGGTGGTCGAGGGCTGGTATGGGCAACCGTATCCCCGGCCGCTCGAGCGAACCCGCGAGTATGTCGAGATCATGCGTGCGGTGTGGGCCCGGGAGAAGCCGGTGACCTACGAAGGCAGGCACTATCAGCTGCCGCTGGACGGTGGCAGCGGTCTCGGAAAGCCGTTGAAGTCGATCGTTCACCCACTGCGCGAGGACATTCCGGTCTATCTCGGGGCGGAGGGTCCGAAGAATGTCGCGCTTGCCGCGGAGATCGCGGACGGCTGGACCCCGCTGTGGTTCTCGCCCAAGAGCGACGAGTTCTACCGCGCCGCGCTGGCCGAGGGGTTCGGCCGGGACGGGGCCCGCCGGTCGCCGTCGGATTTCGAGATCGCCAACGTGTGCTGGCTGGTCGAAAACGACGATGTGGAAAAGGCGGCGGCCAAGATCAAACCCGTCGTCGCGTTGTACGCCGGTGGCATGGGCGCCAAGGGCGCCAATTTCCACAACGACGTCTTCGCCCGCATGGGCTGGGCCGACGCCTGCGCCGAGATCCAGGAGTTGTACCTGCGTGGACGGCCCGATCTCGCCGCGCAGGCCGTTCCGACGGAGATGGTCGAGGACGTCGCGCTGATCGGGCCTGCCGACAAGATCTGTGAGGACATCGTGAACCGCTGGAAACCCACCTGCTTGACGACGCTGATCCTCGGCGGCTGGCCGAGGCCGGAGAACCGGGAACRCATCCTCGAGGCGGTGATGTCGTGACGCTCGATCCGCGCACCCCGATCCTCGTCGGCGGCGGACAGGTCAACGAGCGGACCGGGGGAGTGGAACCCGTCGATCTGATCGTCGCGGCGGCCCGCGCCGCCGCCTCAGAGGCAGGATCGTCGCGTCTGCTCGAACTCGTCGACTCGGTCCGGTTGATCGGGATGCTGTCGTGGCGGTACCGCGACCCCGGGGCGCTGGTCGGCGAACGCATCGGTGCCGCCGTCCGGCACACCGGGTACACCGGCAGCGGGGGCAGCGGCCCGCAGGTCCTCGTCAACCAGGCGGCCGAGGACATCGCGGCGGGCCGGGCCGACGTGGTCCTGGTGGGCGGTGCCGAGTCCTGGCGGACCCGGATGAAGTTGCGGTCTCGGGGTGTTCGCCCGGAGTGGACCGTGCAGGACGACTCGGTTCCACCCGCGGAGGTCCTCGTCCCCGAGGTGCCGATGGTCTTCGACGGTCAGTCCAGGATCGGGCTCGATCGGCCCGCCTACGTGTACCCCCTGTTCGAGCAGGCGCTGCGGATCTCGTCGGGGCGGTCGCAGGACGAGCATCGTGCCGCGATCGGCGCACTCTGGTCGGGATTCAGCAAGGTGGCGGCGACGAACCCGCACGCGTGGACCGGCCGTGAGTACACGGCCGACGAGATCGTCACGCCGTCCGAGGACAATCGGTGGATCAGCCGGCCGTACACCAAGCTGATGAATTCGAACAACATGGTGGAGCAGGGCGCGGCGCTGCTCCTCTGTTCCGTCGGCGTTGCCACCCGCCTCGGGATTCCCCGCGACAACTGGGTCTTTCCGCATGCAGGCACCGAGGCGCACGACACGTACGACATCGCCGAACGGGAGGCGCTCGATCGGTCACCCGCCATCCGGCTGGCGGGGGCGCGCGCCCTGGAACTGTCGGGAATCGGGCGGGACGACCTGGCGCACGTGGACGTGTATTCGTGCTTCCCGTCGGCCGTCCAGGTCGCCGCGGCCGAGTTGGGGCTGCCCGTCGACGACCCCGGTCGACCGCTGACGCTCACCGGCGGCCTCACGTTCGCGGGCGGTCCGTGGAACAACTACAGCACCCACGCGATCGCCACCCTGGCGACCCGGCTGCGCGAGGCGCCGGGAACGTACGGGCTGATCACGGCGAACGGCGGCTACCTCACCAAGCACGCGTTCGGCGTCTACCGGACGGAGCCGCCGCGCAGCGGCTTCCGGCGCCAGGACGTTCAGGCCGACGTCGATGCGCTGCCGACCACGCGAGCGCTCACCAGCTATGAGGGGTCCGGCTCGATCGAGTCCTGGACCGTCGTGCACGGTCGCGACGGCGCCCCGGAGCGCGGCTTCGTGGCGGTGCGGACCGGCAGCGGCGAACGCACGCTGGCCACCACGACGGAAGCGGGCGCGCTGGCCCGTCTGGTCGGCGTCGACGTCGCGCGGGACACAGCGGTCGTCGCAGCCGACGGCACGTTCCGGTTCGCGGACGATTGACTCCGGTTTACCTAACGACATAAGGTATAGGAATCGAGGGCATCCGCCGTGAGGTGTGAGGTTCTCACGGAGAAAAGGAGTTTCGAATGTCTGTCGAAGACTTCCGCGAACTGTACGAGCGGCACGTCGGATACGTGGTGTCCGGAGACATGAAGTCCGCACTCGCCGACATGGTTCAGGAGAACCTGCCCGCCGTGTTCGACGGTGTCACCGTTCCCCGCGGCGACGTCGACGGGTTCGAGATCAAGGACGTCCGGGCCGACGGCGACCGCCGCATCGGCGAGACGGTGTACACGACCCCCGGCGGCACGATCGGCCTGCGATCGATCTGGGAGCGTCACGACGGCCGCTGGCTGGCCGCGGCGCTCGAGAACTTCCCCGCCGAAGGAGGGCGTCCGGCATGACGGGAGAACCGTGGGGACCGTCCGCCKACGGCCTCGACCAACCGTACTGGGACGGGCTCACCCGAGGTGAGCTGCGACTCCAGCGTTGCGGCAATTGCGAGACCTGGATCTGGGGACCGCAATGGGTCTGCGGATCCTGCCACACCCTCGACCCGAACTGGGAGTCCGTGACGCCCACCGGGACCGTGTACAGCTGGTCGCGCAGCTGGTACCCGTTCATCACCGAACTGGCCGACCGGGTCCCGTACGTGACGGTCCTGGTCGAACTTCCCGAGGCCGGGCACCGCCGGGTACTCGGAATCCTGACCGGTGACGACACCGACGCCATCCGCATCGGCGACCCGGTCGTCGGGCACATCGAGCACGACGAAGGCGCAACCTGGCCGCTGCTGCGCTGGCGTCGATCCACAGAAGGAGCGCAGGCATGAGTGCACTCACCATGCGCGGGGCGGCCGCCGTCGTCGGCGTGTCCGAATTGCACTACCGCCGCGGCGAGGCCCCGGCGGGTGAACTGAGGATGACGCTCGAGGCGATCCTCGCGGCATGCTCGGACGCCGGCATCTCGCCGCGCGAACTCGACGGATTCGTGTCGTATGCGGGCGGCGGGCACGACGGTGCGGTCATCGGCGGCGCACTGGGCGTCGACGACGTCCGGTGGTCGAACATGATGTGGGGCGGTGGCGGCGGGACGGTCGCTGCCGCGATCAACAATGCCGCCGTCGCGATCGCTGCCGGGCAGGCCGAGTGCGTCGTCGTCTATCGCTCGATGGCACAGGCGGATACCGGGCGGCTCGGCTACGCGAAGTACCACTACGGCCCGCACTTCCTCGCGCACGGCGTCGGATCGCCCGCCCAGGTGTGCGCGCTGCGGACACAGCGACTGCTCGAGCACGACGGGGTGCCGCGCGAGACCATGCGTGCGCTGGTGCTCGCCGCGTACCGGCACGCCCAGAACAATCCGACCGCGCAGGGTTACGGCAAGCCGCTCGACGAGGCGACGTACGAGTCGTCCCGCCTGATCACCGAACCGTTTCACCTGTACGACTGCTCGCGGGAGAGCGACGGCGCCGTCGCGCTGGTGCTGGTCTCCGCCGACCGCGCGAAGTCGCTGCGACCCGATCCCGCGTACGTTCTCGCGGGAGCGCAGGGCGCACCGGGCGGCTACTCCTCGATCATCGACAACGACGACCAGTACGCCACAGCGGGTTTCGCGGGCGCCACCGGACGGCCCGGGGTCGCGGACCGCCTCTGGGCCGCAGCAGGTCTGGGCCCCGACGACGTGGACGTCGTCCAGGTGTACGAGAACTTCAGCGGGCCCGCCGTCGCCGCGCTCATCGACCACGGCCTGGCGCCGTCCGGCCCCGCCGCAGGCGAGGTCCTCACCGTCGACAACCTCACCGCGGGCGTCGGCAAGCTCCCCGTGAACACGAGTGGCGGCAACATCGCCGACTCGTTCGTCAACGGAATGGGGCTCGCGGTCGAAGCGGTGCGGCAGATCCGCGGCACGTCGACCAATCCGGTGGCGCACGCCAAGACGTCGCTGTTCATCGGCGGCCCGATGGCACCGCTCGTCAGTTCGACGCTCTTCGCCCACGAAGACGTGCTGTAGCACCCCGACTCTGTGAGAAGGATCGACATGGACAACATGACCGTGGACCGCGACGCTCTGTTCATCGGTGGCCGGTGGGTCGCCCCGCAGGAGGGTGCCGCGGCCGACGTCGTCGAGGCTGCCACGGAGAAGGTGCTCGGGCGTTCGGCTCTCGCTTCCGCCGCCGACATCGACGCCGCCGTCTCCGCCGCACGCGACGCACTCCGCGGACCGTGGGGTCAGCTCGACAACCGCGCTCGCGCAGACCTTCTCGACGTGTTCGCGTCCGCGCTGAAGAAGCGTGGTCGCGACACCGCGACGTTGGTGAGCCGCGAGAACGGGATGCCGATCTCACTCTCCGCCGGGGTCAACGGTTTCGGACCCGCCGCCATGATCCGCTACTACGCCGCGCTCGTCCGCGACGCGGCGTCCGAGGACATCCGTCCCAGCGCGTTCGGCGGTCGCACGGTGGTCCGGCGTGAGCCGGTGGGCGTCGTCGCCGCGATCACCCCGTGGAACTACCCGCAACCCCTCGCCGCGATGAAGATCGCGCCCGCGCTCGCGGCCGGGTGCACCGTGGTGCTCAAGGCCGCCCCCGAAACCGCGCTCGACGCGTTCGCGTACGCGGATGCCGCCGAGGAGGCCGGTCTGCCTCCCGGCGTCCTGAACATCGTGCCCGCGGGCCGCGAGGCGAGCGCCTACCTGGTGCAGCACCCGGGGGTCGACAAGGTCGCGTTCACCGGTTCGACGGCGGCGGGACGAGCGATCGGCGAGGTGTGTGGCAGGCTGCTGCGCCCCGTCACGCTCGAACTCGGCGGCAAATCGGCTGCAATCGTGGCAGCCGACGCCGACCTGTCCGTGTTCGCCGCGAACCTCGCGGAGGTGTCGCTGGTGAACAACGGCCAGACATGCCATGCGAGTACCCGGATCCTCGCCCCCCGTGCCCGGTACGAGGAGGTCGTCGAGGCGGTCACCGAGACGGTCCGGGGTCTCGTCGTCGGGGATCCCCTCGACAAGGCCACCGGGATCGGGCCGCTGGTCAGCGCCGCCCAGCGCGAGCGCGTGCTCGGCTACATCGAGGACGGGCGCAGCGCGGGCTACCGCACGACGACCGGCGGGGGCGTACCGGATTCGCAGCCGCTCGGCTGGTTTGTCGAGCCGACGGTGTTCGTGGACGTGGACAACTCCGCGCGCATCGCCCAGGAGGAGATCTTCGGGCCCGTTCTGACGATCACCCCCTACACGGACGAGGACGAGGCCGTGGCGATCGCCAACGACTCCGAATACGGCCTGGGCGGCACGGTCTGGACCGCCGACGAGGAGCACGGCCTCGCCGTGGCCTCCCGGATCCACAGCGGGACCGTCGGCGTCAACCATTACGCCCTCGACCTCGACGCGCCGTTCGGCGGCGTCAAGTCGTCCGGTCTCGGACGTGAACTCGGTCCGGAAGGCCTGACCCCGTATTTCGCGACGAAGTCCGTGTACTTCGGAACACGCTGAGTCGAACAGCTTTTCATTCACCATCAGATCTGATCGAACGGAGCAGGCGATGACGCTACCGCTGACCGGTGTCCGCGTACTGGACCTCACCGACGGCCTCGGTGAGTCGTGTGGCCGGTACCTCGCCGACCTCGGCGCGCAGGTGACGAAGGTGGAAGGTCCGGGAGGCGCCCGCTCACGCCGCGCCGAGCCGGTGGTGGACGGGGTCAGCATCCCGTTCGCGCTGCGCAACGCGAACAAGCGGGGGATCGTCGTGGACCTCGACGATCCCGCAGGCCGGGACCGGCTGCGGGAACTCGCCGCGGAGTCCGACATCCTGATCGAATCGCACGCGCCGGGCCTGCTGAGCGAACGCGGAGTGGGCGCGGCCGAACTCTCCGCTCTCGCACCGTCACTGGTGTGCGTGTCGGTCACGCCGTTCGGGCAGACCGGGCCCTACCGGGACTGGGCGGCCACGGAACAGGTGCTGTACGCACTGAGCGGTGTGCTGTCCCGCTCCGGCGCTCCCGGAGCCGAACCCCTGCTTCCTCCCGCCGGCCTGGTGGAGGAGACGGTGGGGATGCACGCCGCCTGGTCGGCGCTGCTCGCCTACTACGACCGCATCCACACCGGTCGCGGCCAGGTCGTGGATCTGTCTGCCTTCGAAGCGCTCGTCCACGGCTTCGATCCCGGTTTCGGGACGCAGGGTTCCGCGGCCGCGGGGCGCTCCGACGACTTCCCCCKGAATCGACCGGACGCGTCGAACTTCTATCCGGTGTTCCCCTGTGCCGACGGCTACGTGCGGATCTGCCTGCTGGCCAAACGGCAGTGGCGGGGAATGTTCGAATGGCTCGGCGAGCCGGAGGAATTCGCCGACCCGAAGTACGACACGATTCCGGCCCGATTCGCCGCCGCCGACGCCCTGCACCCCCTGATCGAGGCGCTGTTCGCGACCCGCACCCGCGACCAACTCGTCGCGGAGGGCGCGACCAGGGGAGTGCCCGTCGGTGGCGTCCTCTCGCTCGGGGAAGTGCTGACGACCGAGCACTTCGACGCGGCCGGTGCCCTCGCGGACCTGGAGATCGCCACCGGGGTGCGCGCCCGGGTTCCGACGGGCTACGTGTCGTTCGACGGCGCACGCGTCGGAATCAGGACCCCGGCGCCCGAGGTCGGGGAGCACGACGCCCAGCCCCAGGCGACGCGGGAGACACCGGCGGGCGAGGCGTCCGGGATGCGGCAACGGGGCACCCGCCCACTCGACGGCCTACGCGTCCTCGACCTGGGCGTGATCGTCTTCGGCGCCGAACTCAGCCGTCAGTTCGCCGACTACGGCGCCGACGTCGTCAAGGTCGAGAATGCCAAGTTCCCCGACGGTCTCCGCCAGTCGAAGCGCGGCGCCGCGCTGGCCGCGTCCGTCGCCTGGGGGCACCGCAACAAGCGCAGCCTCGGTCTGGACCTGCGCAGCCCGGAGGGCGGGGAGTTGTTCCGCCGACTCGTCGCCGAGGCCGACGTGGTCCTGGCCAATTTCAAGCCCGGAACACTCGCGTCGATGGGCCTGTCGTACGACGAACTCGCCGCACTCAACCCCCGCATCATCGTCTCCGAGAGCAGCGCGTTCGGCAGTGTCGGACCGTGGAACAACCGACTCGGATACGGCCCGCTGGTGCGTGCCGCGTGCGGTGTGTCCGCCCTGTGGCGGTACCCCGGGAACGAGGACCTGCTCTGTGACGGCTCGACCGTCTATCCCGATCACATCGCCGCGCACGTCACGGCGATCGCGGTGCTCGCGGCTTTGATCCAGCGGACCCGCACGGGTAGGGGCGCAGCGCTCGAGGTGGCGCAGGCGGACACCGCGCTCGTCCAACTCGGTGCTCAACTCGTCACCGAATCGCTGCGACCGGGTACCGTCTCCGCGCCCGGCAACTCGGACCCGTTCGCCGCGCCGGCCGGGGTGTTCGCCTGTGCGGGTGACGACGAGTGGTGCGTCGTGTCGGTCAGGGACGACGACGACTGGGTGCGACTGTGCGCCGCGATCGGCACGCCCGAACTGGCAGACGTTCCAGCGTTCCGCACCCGGGCCGAGCGGATCCGCAACCGCGTGGACGTCGACGCCGTGCTGGGTGAGTGGCTGCAGACGCGTTCTCCCGCAGCGGCGGTCGCGCAGTTGCAGGCGGCGGGAGTGCCCGCCGGGATGATGCTGCGACTTCCCGAACTGCTCACCGATCCGCACCTGGCGGCCCGCGACGCCTACACGGTCACGCATCACGCGTTGCTTCCGAAGGCGTTGCCCACGGCGGCCCGCGTCGCGCGCTTCTCGGCCATTTCGGATCCGCCGCTGCGCCAGGCTCCGGCCGCCGGGCAGCACAGCCGGGAGATCTGTGAGGAGCTGCTGAACATGACGACCGCCGAGGTGGATCGTCTCGTGGACGACGGAATCCTGCAACCGCCCGTCACGGATCCCCCGCTCGAGGTGGCCGCCTCCACCTCGAGGTGACACACGAGTGGATTCGACAGCGGCCCGGGTCACCCTGGGCCGCTGTCGAATCACGCCCATGTCACCGGTGTTCCGGTGAGGTCGAAATACCGAAGGTAAAGCCTAGACAAACCTAATGGCTGTTGGTTAACGTGGCACCCGTCACAATCATTCTCGAACTCTTCGAGACCGCACGACACGGAGTGTGTGCATGACAATCAGCCCATCAACCGCCGCAGACGGCGGTACGACGGTCTCCGATTCCGGGTCCGCCGGCGACTCGAAACGAGCCAGCCGCGCCGCGTTCGTCGGAACTCTGCTCGAGTACTACGATTTCAGCCTCTACGCCTCGGCCGCGTCGGTGGTGTTCGGGAGCGTCTTCTTCTCCGGTGCGAGCCCCTTCCTGGCCACGCTGCAAGCGGTCGGGACGTTCGCAGTCGGCTTCCTCGTCCGGCCGATCGGCGGCGTCGTCCTCGGCAGCCTCGGCGACCGGATCGGTCGGAAGAAGATCCTCGTCTTCACCCTCGTGATGATGGGGGCCGCGACGATGCTCGTGGGTCTTCTGCCCGGCTACTCGCAGATCGGCTGGCTGGCTCCGGCCCTCCTCGTCCTCCTCCGGATCCTCCAGGGAATCGGGGCCAGCGCCGAATACGGCGGCGCCACCCTGGTCGCGGTGGAGTTCGCGCCGCAGCGCCGACGGGGGCTTCTCGGATCGCTGCCGGGAGCGGGGGCGTCCATCGGCGGCGTCCTCGGCACCAGCGCCCTGCTGGGCGTGTCGGCCGCTCTTCCCGAGGAGGCCTTCATGTCCTGGGGATGGCGCCTGCCGTTCCTGCTCAGCGGACTGATTCTGCTGTACGGCCTGTCGCTGCGCGCCCGGCTGCCCGAGACCCCGGCGTTCCGCCACATCGAGGAATCGAACGACAAGACCACGTCCCCGGTTCTCGACGTCATCCGCCGGCAACCCCGCGCCATCCTGTCCGTACTCGTGATGGTGTTCGGGCAGGCCGGTCTCGGCTATTTCTATCTCGTCTTCATGCTGACGTTCGGCCGCAACCAACTGGGCATGGGGCAGACCGACATCCTGATCGGCCTGGTGCTCGCGCAATTGAGTTGTGCGGCATTCATTCCCCTGTTCGGGATGCTGTCGGACCGGGTGGGTCGACGACCGGTCATCATCGCCGGGTTCGTGTTCTCCGCGCTGCTCGCCTTCCCGGCGTTCTGGCTCGTCGGGCACGACGGCGGTACCGCCGCGTTCTGGTTGGTGCTGGTCCTGGGGAACGGGGTCGGTGTCGCTGCGATCTTCGGCCCGATGGGGGCGTACGTCACCGAACTGTTCGAGACCCGTCACGCCTTCAGCGGTCTGGGGTTGGGCCGTGAACTCGGGAACGCTCTCGGCGCCGCGCTCGTGCCGGTCCTCGCGGTGCAACTCGCGTTCAACGACGGCGGCAGCACCGCGGCGCTGAGCATCCTGCTGGTGGCGATTTCGGTGGCGGGCGTCGCCGCCGCATGGGTCTCGGTGTCGAGGACAACGCGCGCGCGGGACGGTGCGGAGCGGGCCGAGTCGTCGTCCGAGGTCGCCGGATAATGGCCGACGCTCACACGGCGGGATGGGCCGAGGGAAACCTCGGCCCGTCCCGCCGTTGCACGTCGAGGTTCAGGGTAGCGGCGCCACGGGATGGCAGGCGGGAGCAACGGCCGTCGCCGGGTCGAGGAGGTTGCGCACGATCCGGAGTGTGATGTCGTCGTGGACCATGGTTCCGTGATTGGTCAGATCCTCGGGGCAGAATTCCTGAACCACGACGTTGGACACGTTCGGCCCGGGCGGCAGTTGCGACTCGCTCAGTTGCACGACGAGGTCGTGCCGCGAACTGACGGTCGCATACTCGACTCCCGGGCGGGTCATGCCACCCTCACCGGTCTCCGTGACGAGCGCCGAACCCGCCGTCCCGTCGTCGACCGCCGGAATCACGTTCCCGACGGCATCTTTCGCCTGGGAATGCGCGGCGAGAAAATTCAGCATTCCGTAGGCGCTGATGCCGTTGGTGGCGGGAGCGACCCCGATCATCGTGCCGATCTTCGACTCTCCACCGAGGTGGTTGATGTAAAACAGCGGCACGAGTCCGCCCTGGGAGTGCCCGACGAGGTCGACCCGGTCGCCGCCGGGTGCTCGATGGAATAGGCCCACGCGGCAGGCCACCCCGTTTGCGGGGGCCCGACGGGAGCCTTGTCCGGGGCGGCGTCGGCCACCGCCGGAGTGCCCAGGACTGCCAGGACTCCGAGAACTGCCACCGTGCGTGCGCGTGCAGCCATCGCGTCCGACTCCTCTACCCCAGGGCGACCGTTTTACCTAACAAATGTAGTTTCTGCGCGGGTGGGCGTGGGTGGGAACGGCGAAAAAAGGGGGGGTGCGGCGAAGAGTAC
>NZ_JBFUHV010000168.1:0-19208 GCF_056402215.1 Rhodococcus sp. P4_B6
GTGTTGTTGCAGAAGACGGCGACGACGTTCGACGTGTCGGTGTGGGGGTTCTTCTGGCCGTTGCAGGTGGGTGCCACCATGGTGTTGGCGTCTCCGGACGGCCACCGCGATCCGGCGTATCTCGCGGAGGTGATCGACGAACACGGGGTGACGGTGACGGATTTCGTGCCGTCGATGCTCGACGTCTTCGTCGCCGCGGCCTCGGAGGCATCCTGCGCCACACTGCGGCACGTCTTCGTGATCGGCGAGGCACTTCCCCCCGAAACCGCAAGTCGGTTCCGGGCCTTGTCGTCCGCAGGCCTGCACAATCTGTACGGTCCGACGGAGGCGGCGGTGTCGGTGACGTACTGGGAGACGTCCGACACCGACGAGACGACAGTGCCGATCGGGGTTCCGGAGTGGAACACACAGGCGTATGTGCTGGATTCGCGGTTGCATCCGGTTCCGGTCGGGGTGCCGGGTGAGTTGTACCTCGGTGGCGTCCAGTTGGCTCGGGGGTATCTGGGCCGGGTGGATCTGACGTCGGACCGGTTTGTGGCGAATCCGTTCGGTGGTGTCGGGGCGCGGATGTACCGCACCGGTGATCTGGTGCGGCGCCGGCGGGACGGTGTGCTGGACTACATCGGGCGTACCGATTTTCAGGTGAAGTTCCGTGGTCAGCGGATCGAGTTGGGTGAGATCGAGGCGGTGTTGCGGTCGCATCCGGGGGTGACCGGTGCCGCTGTTGTCGTCTACTCGGATGCCGTCACGGGTGATCATCTGGTGGCGTATGTGGTTCCGTCACAAAGTGATGCGGTCGATGCCGCAGGGCTGCGTGCGCATGCCTCGGGCTCGCTCCCGTCGTACATGGTGCCGTCGGCGACGGTGCTGGTCGACGAGTTCCCGTTGAACACGAGCGGGAAGCTGGACCGCAAGGCACTCCCCGCGCCGGAGTTCTCTTCCGCTGCGGGTGAATACACCGCACCGACCACGAGCGTCGAGCACTCCGTTGCCGCGGTGTTCGGCACGGTACTCGGACTCGACCGGGTGAGCGTCCACGACAGCTTCTTCGACCTCGGCGGCAACTCGCTGATCGCGACCCAGCTGGTGTCCCGGATCCGTGGCGAACTGGGTGTCCCGCTCGCGGTGCGGGACCTGTTCGAGTCGCCGACCGTCGCGGAACTCGCGGCCAGACTGTCTCAGTCGACCGGTGCGGACACCCGACTGTCGCTGACCCGGCGGGAACGGCCGGAACGGATTCCGCTGTCGCCGGCCCAGCAGCGCATGTGGTTCCTCAACCAGTTCGATCCGTCGTCCCCGGCGTACAACCTGCCGTTCGCGGTCCGCTTCACCGGGGCACTCGACCGCGTGGCGCTCGCGGCGGCCGTCGCGGACCTGATCGAACGGCACGACACGCTGCGCACCGTATTCCCGGATTCGGCGACCGGACCGCACCAGGTCGTGCGCGACACTGCCGACGCGCTACCGAATCTGACCGTCGCAGACATCGCCGAGGACGAACTGGAGACCGTCCTGGCACGATTCTTCACGACGGGGTTCGACGTCACCACAGACCTGCCGGTCCGCGTCACGTTGCTTCGGGTGGGCGCCGACGACCACGTCCTGGCACTCGTGGTGCACCACATCTGCGGTGACGGCTGGTCGATGGCACCGATGGTCCGCGACGTGATGGTCGCGTACGCGGCCCGCACCCGGGGAGAACGCCCCACCTGGACGCCGCTGCCGGTGCAGTACGCCGATTACGCCCTCTGGCAGCGCGAACTCCTCGGCGACGAATCCGACCCCGAATCCCTCGCCGCCCGGCAGCTCGCCTACTGGACGAACACCCTCGCGGGCATCCCCGAGGAACTGGATCTCCCGACGGACCGGCTGCGACCCGCGGAACAGTCGTATCGCGGTAGGCACGTCGACTTCGTCATCGACGCGTCCACGCACCGCGCGCTGACGGCGCTCGCGCAGTCCCGGCGGGCCACGCTGTTCATGGTGATGCACACCGCGCTCGCCGTGCTGCTCGGACGTCTCAGCGCCTCCTCCGACGTCACCATCGGCACCCCCGTGGCCGGTCGCGGCGAACCCGAACTCGACGATCTGATCGGCATGTTCGTCAACACGGTGGCCCTGCGGACCCACATCGATCCGGGGTCCGCGTTCACCGACCTGCTCGACCACGTCCGGGAGGTGGATCTCGCGGCGTTCTCCCGCGCCGACGTGCCGTTCGAACGGCTGGTGGAGGTGCTCAGCCCCACCCGGCACGCGGCCCGGCATCCGTTGTTCCAGGTGATGCTCACCTTCCAGAACCTCGAGCAGACCGCACTCGAACTCGACGGACTCACCCTGCACGGACTCGACACCGACATCGGCGTCGCGAAATTCGATCTGCACGTGACCCTCGTCGAGCGGTTCGACGCCGCAGGCGACCCCGACGGGATGACTGCGCAACTGACGTACGCAGCCGATCTGTTCGACGAGGACACGGCCGCCTCCATCGCCACCCGATTCACCACGATCCTTGAATTCGTTACCACCGACGCGAGAACGCCGGCCGGTGACATCGCCCTACTCGGCGCCGACGAGCACGCCGCACTGACCCACTGGAACTCGACCGAACACGCGGTCCCCGCGACGACCCTGCCGGATCTGTTCGATGCGCAGGTCGGGCTAACTCCGGGGGCGACGGCCGTGGTGTTCGAGGGAGCCGCGCTGTCGTATGCGGAGTTCGACGAGCGGATAAATCGGCTTGCGCGGTATCTGATCTGGTGTGGTGTGGGGCCGGAGTCGCGGGTCGCGTTGGCGATGCGGCGCTCGCTGGACCTGGTGGTGGGAATGTACGCGGTGGTGAAGGCGGGCGGTGCGTATGTGCCGGTCGACCCGGATCATCCGGCCGATCGCATCGGGTATGTGCTCGACTCGGCGCAGCCCGTCTGTGTTCTCAGCACGTCAGCTGATCGCGGGGATCTTCCGGGCACGTTCGCGGTGCTCGACATCGACGACCTGGATCTCTCGGGATTCGGGTCGAATCCGATCACCGATGCCGACCGGATTTCTCCATTGCGTCCGTTCAACACCGCGTATGTCATCTATACGTCGGGGTCGACGGGGCGGCCGAAGGGTGTGGCGGTTGCGCATGCTGCGATCGTGAACCAGTTGGTGTGGATGCAGTCGGAGTATGGGCTGACCGGTCGGGATGTGTTGTTGCAGAAGACGGCGACGACGTTCGACGTGTCGGTGTGGGGGTTCTTCTGGCCGTTGCAGGTGGGTGCCACCATGGTGTTGGCGTCTCCGGACGGCCACCGCGATCCGGCGTATCTCGCGGAGGTGATCGACGAACACGGGGTGACGGTCACCGATTTCGTGCCGTCGATGTTGGACGTGTTCGTTGCGTCGGTTCCTGCGAGTTCGTGTGGTTCCTTGCGTCATGTGTTCGTGATCGGTGAGGCGTTGCCGCCGGCGACGGTGACACGGTTCGGGGAGTTGTCGACGGCGGGATTGCACAACTTGTACGGGCCGACGGAGGCCGCGGTGTCGGTGACGTACTGGGAGACGTCCGACACCGACGAGGCGACGGTGCCGATCGGGGTTCCGGAGTGGAACACGCAGGCGTATGTGCTGGATTCGCGGTTGCACCCGGTTCCGGTCGGGGTGCCGGGGGAGTTGTACCTCGGTGGCGTCCAGTTGGCGCGGGGGTATCTGGGCCGGGTCGACCTCACATCGGACCGGTTTGTGGCGAATCCGTTCGGTGGTGTCGGGTCGCGGATGTACCGCACCGGTGATCTGGTGCGGCGCCGGCGGGACGGTGTGCTGGACTACATCGGGCGTACCGATTTTCAGGTGAAGTTCCGTGGTCAGCGGATCGAGTTGGGTGAGATCGAGGCGGTGTTGCGGTCGCATCCGGGGGTGACCGGTGCCGCTGTTGTCGTCTACTCGGATGCCGTCACGGGTGATCATCTGGTCGCGTATGTGGTCGGAAAGCCTGCCGGTCAGCTGGATGTGGAGGATCTGCGCCGGCATGCTTCGGGTTCGCTGCCGTCGTACATGGTGCCGTCGGCGACGGTGTTGCTGGACGAGTTCCCGTTGAACACGAGCGGGAAGTTGGACCGCAAGGCCCTGCCCGCACCCGAGTTCACCTCGGATACAACCGAATACGTGGCACCGCGCAACGAGGTGGAACAGGTGCTCGCCGACGTGTTCGCCGGCGTGCTCGGCGCCGGCCGGATCGGTGTCCACGACAGCTTCTTCGACCTCGGCGGCAACTCGCTGTCCGTCACCCGCGTCGCCGCGCGCATCGCCGAGTCGACCGGCACCCGGCTGTCGGTACGGGACGTGTTCGAAGCACCCACCGTGGCCGACCTGGCACTGCGCGTCGACCCCACTACGACGGACGCGCGCCCCGCCCTGACGGCGGCGACCCGGCCCGCCCGCATCCCGCTGTCGCTCGCCCAGCAGCGCATGTGGTTCCTCAACCAGTTCGACGCCGGCTCCCCGGCCTACAACCTGCCGTTCGCGGTGCGCCTCTCCGGCGTCGTCGACACCGCAGCGTTGGCGGCCGCGTTCGACGACGTCGTCGAACGCCACGAGTCGCTGCGCACGGTGTTCCCGAATGGCGGGGACGGCCCCGAGCAGGTCGTACTGGCCGCCGCCGACGTCACCGTGACACTGCCTCCGGTCGACGTCACCGAAGACGATCTCCCCGGCGGGATGGCGGCGTTCGCGTCCCGCGGATTCGACGTCACCGCCGAGACACCGGTACGGGCCACCCTGTTCCGCACCGCGCCCACCGAACACGTCCTGGCCATCTCGCTGCACCACATCGCGGCCGACGGCTGGTCTTTCGGACCACTCGGCCGCGACGTCATGGTCGCCTACGCGGCCCGCGCGGAGGGCAACGCCCCGCAGTGGGCGCCGCTCGAGGTCCAGTACGCCGACTTCAGCGTGTGGCAGAGGAACGTCCTCGGCAGCGAAGACAACCCGGAATCCGTGATGGCCACGCAACTCGGATTCTGGACGCGCACGCTCGCCGGCGCGCCCGACGAACTGCCCCTGCCCTTCGACCGGCCACGCCCCGCGCAACCGACGTTCACCGGGGGAACGGTGCGCTTCGGCATCGACCCCGAAACCCACCGGCGCATTCGACGACTCGCCCGGGAACACGGGGCCACCACGTTCATGGTCGCCCACGCCGCCTTCGCGCTGCTGATGGGACGACTGTCGGCCACCGGCGACGTCGCGATCGGCACCCCGATCGCCGGCCGCGGCGAACGCGCCCTCGACGACCTCGTCGGAATGTTCGTCAACACTTTAGTTCTGCGCACAGCCGTGCGTGGCGGAGACAGTTTCGCCGATATGCTCCGTACGGTGCGCGACACCGACCTCGCAGCGTTCGCCCACGCCGACGTCCCGTTCGAGCGGCTGGTCGACGTCCTCGCCCCGACACGCACCGCGGCGCATCACCCCATCTACCAGGTCGCGCTGTCGATGAACCCGCTGCAGTCAGCGGACTACGAACTGCCGGGATTGCGGATCGGCGTGGAGGACGTCGATCCGGGGGTCGCCAAGATCGACCTCCAGCTGACACTGGGCGAGGAACTCGATCACACGGGCTCGCCGTCCGGGATGCGTGCCGAATTCGTCTACGCCACCGACCTGTTCGACGAGTCCACCGTCCGCGACTTCGCGTGGCGGCTGCAGCGGATTCTCGAGGCCGTGACGTCCAACGCGGATACCGCGGTCGGGGACCTCGATCTACTCCACGACACCGAACGGCAAGGTCTGGTCCCGGCACACGGCCGCCCCGGGCTCGCACCGGTCACGCTGCCGGATCTGCTCGCCGCCGCCGTCCGCAGCAACCCGGACGGTGACGCCCTCGTCGCCCCGACACTTCTCGGCGGCTCCACGAGCACCGTCACCTACCGAGAATTGGACGCAGAGTCGAACCGTGTGGCGCGACTGCTCGCAGCCATGCAGGTGGGCCCCGAGGTGTCGGTGGCGTTGGCGTTGCCCCGCTCCCTGGAGTCGGTTACCTGCACGTGGGCGGTGGCGAAGTCGGGGGCGGCGTTCGTTCCGGTGGATCCGGGTTATCCGCTCGAGCGGATCGTGCACATGCTCGAGGATTGTGGTGCGCCGATCGGTATCACGACTGCGGCGTTGCGGGAAACCCTGCCGGATTCGACGCAGTGGCTCGTTCTCGACGACGACCCCGTGATCGGTGCTCTGGCGTCGTACTCCCCGGAACCCCTGCAGGATTCGGATCGGGTTGCCGCATTGTCGGTGGATCATCCGGCGTACGTGATTTACACGTCGGGGTCGACGGGACGGCCGAAGGGTGTGGCGGTCACGCACCGGGGTCTGGTGAATCTGGCGGCGGACGAGCGGGWCCGTCTGGTGGTGTCGGCGGGTTCGCGGGTGTTGCATTTCGCGTCGCCGAGTTTCGATGCGTCGGTGTTCGAGTTGGTGATGGCGGTGTGTGCGGGGGCGACGCTGGTGGTGGCGCCGACCACGATTTTTGGTGGGTCGGAGTTGGCGGAGTTTKTGGCCGACCACGAGGTGTCGCATGCGTTCTGCACGCCGGCGGCGTTGGCGTCGCTGGATCACCGYGGTCTSGASCATCTGCGGACTGTGGTGGTGGCGGGTGATGTGTGTCCGCCGGAGTTGGTGGCGCGGTGGGCGCCGGGCCGGGTGATGGTCAATGCGTACGGTCCGAGTGAGACGACGATCATGTCGTCCGCGACCGGACCGATGGTGTCCGGGCAGCCGGTGACTATCGGGTCACCGACCGTGGGTGTCGATCTCGTTGTCCTCGATGACCGGTTGCGTTCGGTGCCGGTGGGGGTGCGCGGTGAACTGTATGTCCTCGGCTCCAGCTTGGCTCGGGGGTATGTGCGCCGGGCGGGGTTGACGGCGGGACGGTTTGTGGCGTCGCCGTTCGGCGCGGGTGGCCGGATGTATCGCACGGGGGATGTGGTGCGGTGGGTGGCCTCGCCGGGCGGGTCTCGGGTTCTGGAGTTTTTGGGCCGTAGTGATTTTCAGGTGAAGGTCCGGGGGTTCCGGATCGAGTTGGGTGAGATCGATGCGGTGTTGGCTGCGCATTCGGTGGTGGAGTTCGCCCACACGGTCGGGGTCGACGACGGCACCGGAAATACTCGCTTGGTGTCGTATGTGCTTGCCGCGCCAGGTGCGGTGGTCGACGACCGGGTGTTGGTGGAGTTCGCGGGGCAGCGGTTGCCGGGGTACATGGTGCCCTCGGCGATCATGGTCCTCGACGTGTTGCCGTTGACGCCGGCGGGCAAACTCGACCGCAACGCGCTGCCCGCACCCGTCTTCGCGCGCCGCAGCGCGTTCACGGCACCGCAGACTGCGGCCGAGCAGGCGATCGCCGCCGTATTCGCCGACGTCGTGGGGGAGCCGTCCATCGGACTCGACGACAACTTCTTCGACCTCGGCGGCAACTCGCTGTCCGCCACCCAGGTCGTCTCCCGCGTCGGTTCGGCACTGGGAACACGCATCTCCGTCCGCACCCTGTTCGACAACCCCACCGTGCGCGCACTCGCGACCGCCGCAGCGTCCGACACGACGGCCGAGCGACCTGCCCTCGTCGCCGGTGATCGGCCCGCGACGATCCCGCTGTCGCCGGCGCAGCAACGGATGTGGTTCCTCAACCAGTTCGACACCTCCTCGGCCGCCTACAACATTCCGCTCGCGCTGCGCATGTCCGGCCGGATCGACGTCGCCACCCTGCGCATGGCACTCGGCGACGTCCTGGCCCGTCACGAGGCACTGCGCACCGTCTACCCGGCGACCGAGAACGGTCCGCATCAGGTGATCGCCGCGGTGGAGTCGATCCCCCTCGATCTGACGCCCATCCGCCTGTCCGGTGAAGACCTCACCGGTGCGATCCTGCGCCACGCCTCCGCCGGGTTCGACGTCTCCACCGACCTCCCGCTGCGGGTCCACCTGTTCCGTGAGAGCCGGTCGGAGCACATCCTCCTGTTCGTCGTCCACCACATCTCCGCGGACGGCTGGTCGTTCATCCCCCTCGCCTCCGACGTGATGACGTCCTACGCGGCCCGGACCGCCGGCGACGCCCCGGCGTGGAACGCGTTGCCGGTGCAGTACGCGGACTACGCGATGTGGCAGCGGAACCTGCTGGGCGACGCCGACGATCCGCAGTCGCTCGCAGCCGGTCAGATCGCGTACTGGAAGCGGACACTGGCGGGTCTGCCGGATCAGGTCGCACTGCCCACCGACCGTCCCCGTCCACCGGCACCGTCGCACCGCGGCGGAACGGCGCGACTGACCCTGGACGGCGACATCCACCAGCGCCTGCAGGACCTGGCGCGCGCCCACCACGCCAGCCTGTTCATGGTCGTCCACACCGCACTGGCCGCACTGCTGTCGCGGATGGGTGCCGGTCCCGACGTCGCTATCGGAACGTCCGTCGCGGGCCGCGGCGAGCAGTCCCTCGACGGACTCGTCGGCATGTTCGTCAACACCGTGGTGCTGCGCACCGACGTGCGACCGGACTCGACGGGCGCCGCACTGCTCGACCAGGTCAGGCGCGTCGACCTCGAGGCGTTCTCCCACGTCGACGTGCCGTTCGAGCAATTGGTCGACGCGATCAACCCGACCCGCTCCACCGCGTTCCACCCGCTGTTCCAGGTGGCGCTCGCACTGCAGAACCTRCAGACGCCGACGCTCGAACTGCCGGGACTGGAGGTGTCCGCACTCGACATCGAGTCGCCGATCGCCAAGTTCGACCTGAACTTCGTGCTCGGTGAACGCCACGACGAGGACGGGAACCCGGCGGGACTCGACCTCGACCTCGGTTACGCCAAGGACCTTTTCGACGCGGACACCGCGCTGCGGATCGGCGAGTCCTACCTCCGGGTGCTGTCCGGGCTGGCCTGCGATCCGCGAATCCCGGTCGGCGACCTCGACCTGCTCGGCGACGACACCCGGCTGCGTCTCCTCGCCCAGTCGCACGGCGCGACACGGGACACCGTGCACTCCACCCTCACCGGTCTGCTCGACGAACAGGTACGGGCGACCCCGGACGCCCCCGCCGTGCTCTGGCGCGGCACGACCCTGACGTACGCCGAGTTCGACGCCCGGGCGAACCGACTCGCACGCAGGCTCATCGGCGAGGGTGTGGGGCCCGACGTCGTCGTGGCGGTGGAGATCCCGCGGTCGCTCGACCTGCTCGTCGCCGTCCACGCCGTGGTGAAGGCCGGCGGCGCCTACACCCCACTCGACCCCGGTCAACCGGAGCAACGCAACCGCGACATCGTCGAACAGTCCGGCGCGTCCCTGGTGCTCACCGGCAGCGACCTGCTCACGCAGACCGAAGCCACCCGGCACGGAGTGCGAGCGATCGCACCGGACGACCTCGACCCGGCCGCGTTCGGCGGGGAACCGATCCGTACCGGCGAACGGATCGCACCGCTGCGCCCGGACAACACGGCGTACGTCCTCTTCACATCCGGATCCACGGGACGGCCCAAGGGCGTGGCCGTCTCCCATGCGGCGATCACGGCGCAACTCGAGTGGCTGCGTGAGCAGTACGCGCTCGGCACCACCGACACGATGCTGCTGAAGACTCCGGTGACGTTCGACGTGTCGGTGTGGGAATGCTTCGCGCCGCTCGCCGCCGGCACCCGGCTCGTCATCGCCGAACCCGACGGACACCGCGACCCCCAGTACCTCGCGGACGTCCTCCGCACGCACGGCGTCACCGTCGTGCACTTCGTGCCGGCGATGCTGGCGGCCCTCACGTCCGGGCCCGGCGTGACCGGCCTGCCGGCGCTGCGGCACGTGCTGGTCGGCGGCGAAGCGGTGTCCCCGGAGACGATCGACGACTTCCGGGCATCCCATCCCGCCGAGATCGACAACACGTACGGACCCACCGAGGCGGCGGTGACCACCACGTTCTTCGCGGCCCGGTCCGACAACTCCGACACCGTCCCGATCGGCCTGCCCGTCTGGAACACCAGCACCCTCGTCCTCGACGATCACCTCCGTCCGGTGCCTGCCGGGGTGGCGGGAGAGCTGTACCTCGGCGGTGTCCAACTCGCCCGCGGATACCTGGGCCGCCCCGACCTCACCGCCGAACGCTTCGTCGCCGACCCCTTCTCGACGTGCGGCGCACGGTTGTACCGCACCGGCGACCTCGTCCGCTGGACCGCGGCGGGCCTGCTCGAGTACCTCGGGCGCACCGACTTCCAGGTGAAGGTCCGCGGATTCCGCATCGAACTCGGCGAAATCGTCTCCGCGCTGCTCCGGCACGAGGACGTGGAGCAGGCGGTCGTCGTCCCGCACTCGGACCCGCACACCGGCGAGCACCTGGTCGGGTACGTCGTGCCGCGCGGCAACATCGCACTGGACCGCGACGCCGTCCTCGCCGAGGCAGCGGGCAGCCTGCCCTCCTACATGGTTCCGTCGCTGCTGGTCCCGCTGACCGAACTGCCGGTGACGCCGAACGGCAAGGTGGACCAAAATGCCCTGCCCGCACCGGTATTCGCGGGTAAAGCGGAATACACGGCGCCGCGCACCGCGTCGGAGCGTGTCGTGGCGGCCGTCTTCGCCGAACTCCTCGGCGTTCCCCGCGTCGGTGTCGACGACAACTTCTTCGACCTCGGCGGCAACTCGCTGTCCGCCACCAAACTCAGCACCCGCATCGGTGTGGCGACGCAGACGCGGATCGCGATCCGCGACGTGTTCGACGCCCCCACCGTCGCGGCCCTGGCCCGGCGACTCGACCAGCACGATCCGTCCACTGCGATCGCACCGCTGACGGCGGCGGTCCGCCCCGACCGGATCCCGCTGTCGCTGGCGCAGCAGCGGATGTGGTTCCTCAACCAGTTCGAAACGTCCTCACCCGCCTACAACTTGCCCGCAGCGGTCCGGTTGACCGGCCCGCTGGACACGGCGGCGCTGGCCGCGGCGATCGGTGACCTGATCGCCCGGCACGAATCGCTGCGGACCGTCTTCCCCGATTCCCGGGGTGGGCCGCACCAGGTGATCCTCGCGCCCGGGGACTTCACCCCCGACGTCGTACCGGTCCAGGTGAGCGAGACCGGTTTGCGCGCGGATCTCCAGGAGTTCCTCCTGGCCGGTTTCGACGTCTCCCAGGCGGTGCCGCTGCGGGTGAAGGTGTATTCGCTGGGCGACGCCGAGCACGTGCTCGCCCTCGTCGTCCACCACATCTCCGCGGACGGCGTGTCGATGGAACCGCTGATCCGCGACGTGATGATCGCGTACGCGAGCCGTGCCGCGGGCCATCCGCCCACCTGGGCACCGCTGTCGGTGCAGTACGCCGATTACGCGCTGTGGCAGCGGGAGGTGCTCGGCGCCGAGTCCGACCCGGGTAGCCTCGCCGCCGCGCAACTGGACTACTGGACCCGCACGCTCGCCGGTGTCCCGGACCAGCTGTACCTGCCCGGCGACCGGGGCAGGCCTGCGGTGCCGTCACATCGGGGTGCGGCGACCCGTTTCACCCTGGACGCCGGCACGCACCGGGCCCTGGCCGAGCTGGCACGGGCGCACGGCGCCAGCATCTTCATGGTCGCCCACGCCGCGCTCAGCGTCCTGCTGGGGCGCCTCAGCACCACCGGCGACATCGCCGTCGGCACCGCCGTCGCGGGCCGCGGCCGGGCCGAACTCGACGACATCATCGGCATGTTCGTCAACACCCTCGTCCTGCGGACGACGCTGGATCCGGGAGCGTCGTTCGTGTCGCTGCTCGAGCAGGCGCGGGACGTCGACCTCGAGGCGTTCGCCCACGCCGACCTGCCCTTCGAGCGGCTGGTGGAGGTCCTGAGCCCGGTCCGCTCCACCTCGCACCACCCGCTGTTCCAGGTGGCGCTCGGTGTGCAGGCCGTGTCCGCCGACGGACTGGAGCTGGACGGACTGTCGGTGGAACCGCTCGCCCTCGACGCGAGCATCGCCAAGTTCGATCTGCACTTCACGCTCACCGAGCGGCTCGACGACACGACCGAGCCGGCGGGCATCGACGCCGAACTCATCTACGCGACCGACATTTTCGACGACAGCACCGCCGCCGGATACGCGACCCGGCTGCGCCGGATCTTCGAGGCGGTCGTCGCCGACCCGCAGCGGCCGATCGGCGACATCCCCGTTCTCGGCGAAGACGAATACGCGGCGCTCACCCCGGTCCGCGGCGCCGACCCGCGGCCCGTGCAGATGCTGCCCGAGATCCTCGCCGACGCCGTCGCCGCAGCACCCGACGGCCTCGCCGTCGTCTTCGACGGTGCCGGCCTGACGTACCGGGACCTCGACGAACGGTCGAACCAGCTGGCCCGGTTGCTGGTGGACAGGGGAGTGGGACCCGAAACCCGGGTCGCGCTGGCGCTGCCCCGGTCCTTCGAATCGGTGGTGGCCGTCTGGGCGGTGGCCAAGACCGGTGCCGCCTTCGTGCCCGTCGACCCCGGCTACCCCGCGGACCGCATCCTGCACATGGTGCAGGACTCCGGGGCGATGGTCGGGATCACCGTGTCCGGGAAGCAGGCACTGCTCCCGGACTCGATCCGGTGGATGCTCCTCGACGACCCGGCACTCGAGGTGCACTGCACCCACGAGTCCCGGTTGCCGCTCACCAACCGCGACCGCATGCGGCCGATCCTGTCCGACCAGGTGGCGTACGTCATCTACACGTCGGGATCGACCGGCAGGCCCAAGGGGGTCGCGGTGACGCACCGCGGTCTGATGAACCTGGTGACCGACGAGCGTGAGCTGCTCGGTGTCACGTCCCGTTCGCGGACACTGCATTTCGCGTCGCCGAGCTTCGACGCCTCCGTGTTCGAGATGCTGATGGCACTCGGCGCGGGAGCCACGATGGTCATCGCGCCGCCCACGATCTACGGCGGATCGGAACTCGCGGAACTGCTCGCGGCGGAACGCATCACCCATGCGTTCTCGACCCCGGCGGCGCTGGCGTCGGTGGACCACCGCGGGCTGGGTGACCTCGCCGTGGTCGTCGTCGCCGGTGACGTGTGCCCGCCGGAACTGGTCGCCCGCTGGGCGCCCGGACGCCGCATGGTCAACGCATACGGCCCCAGTGAGGCGACGATCATGTCGTCCATCACCGAACCCCTCCGCGCCGGCGAACCGGTCACCATCGGCGGTCCGAGCCGCGGGGTGCGGGCACTCGTGCTGGACGGGCGGCTGCGTCCGGTGCCGGTGGGGGTGCCGGGCGAACTGTACGTCGGGGGACCGAGCCTGGCCCGCGGCTACCTCGGACGGCCCGGACTGACCGCCGAACGCTTCGTCGCCGACCCGTACGGCGAGCCCGGCGACCTCATGTACCGCACCGGCGACCTCGTCCGGTGGCGGGAGAACCGCGTCCTCGATTTCGTCGGCCGCACCGACCACCAGGTGAAAATCCGCGGATTCCGCATCGAACTCGGCGAGATCGACGCCGCCCTCACCGCACACCCGCAGATCGAATACGCCACCACGGTCGGCTACGAGCACCCGAACGGGGAGACCTCCCTCGTCGCGTACGTGCTGCCGTTCACCGGTGAGGACGTCGACCGCGTCGAGGTCGCGAATTTCGTCGGCCGCACCCTGCCCGCGTACATGGTGCCCGCGTCTGTCACCCTCCTCGACGCCCTGCCGCTCACCCCGGCGGGCAAACTGGACCGGGCCGCGCTGCCCGAACCGATCTTCGCCGCCGCGGCCACGACGTTCGAGGCGCCGCGCAACCCGATGGAGGTGATCGTCGCCGGCATCTTCGCGGACATCCTCGCCCTGCCCGAGATCGGCATCCACGACAGCTTCTTCGACCTCGGCGGCAACTCGCTGCTCGCAACCCAGGTGGTGTCGCGGATCAACGCCGCCCTCGACGTCCACGTCGGGGTCCGTGAGGTGTTCGAATCGCCCACCGTCGCCGCGCTCGCGGCGCGGATCACCGAGACCACCACTCACGGTGCACGGCGGCCCGCACTGACGGCGAGGGTTCGCCCCGAACACATTCCGCTGTCGCTCGCCCAGCAGCGGATGTGGTTCATCAACCAGTTCGACACCGCGTCACAGGCCTACAACCTGCCGGTCGCACTCCGGCTGTCGGGTGAGGTGGACCTGCGCGCCATGCAGATCGCCATCGCCGATCTCGTCGGACGGCACGAGGCGCTGCGCACCGTCTACCCCGATTCCGCCGACGGCCCGCACCAGATGATAGTGCCCGCCGCCGACGCGGTGCCTGACCTGACCCCGGTGCCGGCGCACCCCGACGACATCCTCGGACGGGTGCTCGCACTCGTGACGACGGGCTTCGACGTCACCTCGGACGTGCCGCTGCGGGCGCGGATGTACCGCGTCGGCGCCGACGACTACGTGCTCGTCATGGTCGCCCACCACATCTCGGGGGACGGCTGGTCGCTCGCCCCGCTGGCCCGCGACGTCATGCTCGCCTACACCGCCCGCACCGAGGGACACGTCCCCCTGTGGACGCCGCTGCCGGTGCAGTACGCCGACTACAGCCTGTGGCAGCGGGAACTCCTCGGCGACGAGTCCGATCCCGAATCGGTTGCCGCCGAACAGATCGCGTACTGGACCCGCGCCCTGGACGGTCTGCCGGACCGGGTGTCCCTGCCGACCGACCGCCCCCGGCCCGCTGTCGCCTCCCACCGGGGCGCGCACGTGCCGTTCACCATCGACGCCGACACCCACCGCGCACTGCTGACCCTCGCGCGCGGCCGCAACACCTCCCTGTTCATGGTGATGCACACCGCGCTCGCGGTGCTGCTCGCGCGACTGAGCAACGAATCCGACATCGCCGTCGGCGCGCCCATCGCCGGCCGCGGCGAGGAATCCCTCGACGAACTCGTCGGCATGTTCGTGAACACCCTGGTTCTGCGCACCCACGTCGACCTCGAGAGTTCGTTCGCGGACAGCCTGAACGTCGCACGGTCCACCGACCTGAGCGCGTTCGCGCACTCGGACATCCCGTTCGAGCGCCTCGTCGACGTGCTGAACCCGGCGCGCTCGCGCTCACACCACCCGCTGTTCCAGGTGGCGTTCTCGTTCCAGAACCTCGCCGCCACCACACTCGAACTTCCCGGCCTGCACGTCGAGGGACTCGACGTGCCGAACACGATCTCCAACTTCGATCTGCACCTGACACTGTCGGAGAAGCACGACGCGGACGGCACCCCGGACGTGATCGAGGCCCAGTTCACCTACGCCACCGACCTCTTCGACGACGCGACCGTCCGGGCGTTCGCGGAACGGTTCACCCGCATCCTCGGGTCGGTCGTGCAGAACCCGGACATCGCGGTCGGTGCCATCGACCTGCTCGACGACGCCGAACGGCAGTCGGTGATCACGGAATTCAACGACACCGCTGTCGATCTGCCGCCGACGACCCTCCCCGACCTGTTCTCCGCTCAGGTGGTGCGCACACCCGACGACCCCGCGGTCTTCTTCGAGGGCACCGTACTGACGTACGCCGAGTTCGACCGGCGCGTCGACGCGCTCGCCCACCGGCTGATCGATGCAGGCGTGGGGCCGGAAGCGGTGGTGGGGCTGGCGATGAACCGGTCGATCGAACTGCTCGCCGGGATGTACGCGGTGCTGCGGGCCGGTGGCGCGTACCTGCCGATCGATCTCGGCCATCCGGCAGACCGACTGGCGTACGTGCTGGAGACGGCACGCCCGGTGTGCATCCTCACCACGTCCGCGGACGGGTTCACCGCCGAGAACGTCCCCGTACTCGAGATCGACACCCTCGACCTCGCCCCGCGCGGACCCGTGACCGCCGCGCACCGCCGCGCGCCGCTGCGACCGGAGAACACGGCGTACCTGATCTTCACGTCCGGGTCCACCGGCCGACCCAAGGGCGTCGGGGTGTCGCACGCCGCCATCGCGAACCAACTCCGCTGGAAGCAGCACGAATACCCGCTCGACACCACCGACGCGGTCGTGCAGAAGACGCCGGTCACGTTCGACCTGTCGGTGTGGGAACTGTTCTGGCCGCTGACGGCGGGTGCCCGGCTCGTCATCGCGCGCCCGGACGGTCACCGCGACCCGGCCTACCTGGCGGACCTCATGCGTCAGCAGCGCGTCACGACAGCGCATTTCGTGCCGTCCCTGCTGGAGGCATTCACCCCGGGTGCGGGGGAGCAGCCGGCCCTGCGCCGGGTCCTGTGCATCGGTGAGGCGCTGCCCGCCGACACGGCCGCCCGTTTCCGCAGCCGGTTCGGCTCCGTTGCCCTGCACAACCTGTACGGGCCGACCGAAGCGGCCGTGTCCGTGACCGCCTGGACCCACACCGACGGCGACGCCGACACCGTCCCCATCGGCGGACCGGAATGGAACACGCAGGCGTTCGTGCTGGACGCCCGGCTGAACCCGGTTCCCGTCGGGGTGGCGGGGGAGCTGTACCTGGCCGGTGACCAGCTGGCCCGCGGTTACGTGGCCCGCACCGATCTGACGGCCGAGCGTTTCGTCGCCAACCCGTTCGGCGCACCCGGTTCACGGCTCTACCGCACCGGTGACGTGGTCCGCTGGCGCGTCCGGGACGCGAAGGGGGTCCTCGAGTACCTCGAGCGCTCCGACTTCCAGGTGAAGGTCCGCGGATTCCGCATCGAACTCGGCGAGATCGAATCGGCGCTGGTGCGGTCCGCCGGGGTGGGGCAGGCCGTCGTGGTCGCCCACCAGAACCACCACACCGGGACCGCCCTGGTCGCCTACGCCGTCCCCGAGGACGGCTCGACCGTCGACCCCGTCGCGGTGCTGGCCGACGTCGGCGCCGCAGTACCGAGCTACATGGTGCCCGCCGCCCTCGTCGTGCTCGCGGAACTGCCGCTGACCGCGAACGGGAAACTCGACCGCAAGGCGCTCCCCGCACCCGACTTCGCCTCGACGGCAGTCGAATACCGCGCGCCCGCAACACCGACCGAGGAGATCGTCGCCGCCGTGTACACCGACGTACTCGGCGTCGAGGAAGTCGGCACCGGCGCGAACTTCTTCGACCTCGGTGGCAACTCCCTCGTCGCCACCCGGGTGGTCGCCCGGCTGTCCGCGACGCTCGGTCGCCGCGTCGAGATTCGGTCCCTGTTCGAGGCGCCTGCCGTCGGTGCCCTTGCGTCGCTGCTGGACTCGACGGACGCGACCGCACCCACCCGCCCGGCGCTGACCCCGACAGTGCGCCCCGAACGGCTCCCGCTGTCCTCGGCGCAGCAACGGATGTGGTTCCTCAACCGGTTCGACCCGAACTCCGCCGTGCACAACATCCCAGTGGCGGTCCGGCTGTCGGGCGTCCTGGACGTCGACGCACTGCAGCACGCGGTCACCGACGTCCTCCACCGGCACGAGTCGCTGCGGACGATCTACCCKGACTCCGCCGACGGCCCGCACCAGGTGATCCTGCCCGCCGACCGGGTCGATGACGCGTCCGTCGTCGCGACCGACGAGACCGCACTGCCCACCTTGATCGCCGACCTGGTAACCACCGGATTCGACGTCACCGCGGAGGTTCCGGTACGGGTGCGGATCTTCCGGATCTCCGCGACGGAACACGTCCTCGCGGTGGTCGTGCACCACATCTCCGGCGACGGCTGGTCGATGGCGCCGATGGTGCGGGACGTGATGGCGGCGTACGCGGCGCGGTCGGCGGGCGCGAGCCCGGACTGGGCGCCTCTGCCGGTGCAGTACGCCGACTACGCACTGTGGCAGCGGGCCCTCCTCGGCGACGACACCGACCCCGACTCGGTATCGGCGCGGCAACTCGCGTTCTGGACGCAGACCCTCGCGGGCGCCCCGGATCAGCTGGATCTGCCCACCGACCGGCCGCGTCCCGCGGTCGCGTCGTACCGGGGCGGCACCGTCGACTTCACCGTGCCGTCCGATCTGCACGGCACGCTGCTGGGTGCGGCGCGGGACGCGAACGCGTCCGTGTTCATGGTGGTGCACTCGGCGCTCGCGGTGCTACTGAGCCGGCTCGCCCGTTCCGCGGACATCGCGATCGGAACCCCCGTCGCGGGCCGCGGCGAACGCGAACTCGACGACCTGATCGGCATGTTCGTCAACACGCTGGTCCTGCGACAGCACGTCGAGGGCGCGCGCACGTTCGCCGAACTCCTCGCCGACGTGCGCGAGACCGATCTCGCCGCGTTCTCCCACGCCGACGTCCCGTTCGAGCGCCTCGTCGAGGTCGTCAATCCGTCGCGGTCCACCGGGCGGCACCCCTTGTTCCAGGTGATGCTCACGTTCCAGAACCTCGACCAGGCGACACTGGAACTCGGCGACCTGTCGGTGAGCGGTGTCGACTTCGACGTGGACATCGCCAAGTTCGACCTGCAACTCACCCTGATGGAACAGTTCGACTCCGAGGGAGGCCCCGGCGGGATCGCCGCCCGCCTCACGTACGCCGCCGACCTGTTCGACGAACCGTCCGCGCACGTGTTCGGGCAGCGGTTCCTGCAGGTGCTACGGGCGGCGGTCGACAGTCCGGGCACCGCGGTCGGCGACCTCGACGTCCTCGGCAGCGGTGAACGGAAACAGATCGCCGGCACCAACGCGACGTCGCACCCCGTGCCCGCCGGCACCCTCGCGTCGCTGGTCGACGCGGCGGTGGCGACCGACTCCGACCGGATCGCTGTGGTCTGCGACCGGGAGGAGCTGACCTACGCGAGCTTCGACGCCCGCGTGAACAGGCTGGCGCGCCGACTGATCGAACAGGGCGTCGGCCCCGAGTCGGTGGTGGCGGTGGCGATGCGCCGTTCGATCGATTTGCTCGTCGGAATCCACGCCGTCGTCAAGGCCGGCGGTGCCTACCTGCCGATCGATCCGGACCATCCGGCCGAGCGCACCGCGTATGTGCTCGACACCGCACGGCCCGCATGTGTGCTGGTCAGCGGTGCCGGACTCGCCGACAGCGGCTCGGTCCCCGTCATCGACGTCGCCTCCGAGGACCTCTCCCGGTACGGCAGCGCGCCGCTCACCGATCGGGACCGGCTCCGGCCGCTGTCCGCGGCGAACACGGCGTACGTGATCTTCACGTCCGGCTCGACGGGCCGTCCGAAGGGCGTCGCGGTCACGCACGGCGCGATCGTGAACCGTCTGCTGTGGATGCAGCACGAATATGCCCTGACCAGCTCGGACGTCGTTCTGCAGAAGACGCCGGTGACGTTCGACGTGTCGGTGTGGGAGCTGTTCTGGCCGCTGCAGGTCGGGGCGTCCCTGGTGATCGCCGCACC
>NZ_JBFUHV010000169.1:0-18994 GCF_056402215.1 Rhodococcus sp. P4_B6
GTCACCGCGGCGCAGGCGGCTGTCGGTCTTGTCGTGGTGGAACCATTCGAGCTGGTACTTCGCTGCCGGCCCGGCAGGTGCGCGGCGGTGGCGAGCCTGGGCGGCCCAGGCGTGGTGTTCGGTCGGACCGGGTTGATATTCGATGATGTGCCGCAGAAACATTCGGGTGATCTGTGCGGGCAGGAAGCCGGGGTCGGCCTGTCCGCGGCCGCTCACCCCGGGGATCGGCACCGCCCGCCCGATCTGCCACTGCGCGACGGCGTTGTCGAGGAACACCTGATCGACCTCGGTGACCTCCTCGATGCCGTCGATGAACCCCCTGACCGAGGCAACAAGGTCCGGGTCGTCGGTGATGACCACACCCTCGACGGCGATGGTGGAGCTGTGTGAGGCATTGGCGGAGCCGATGACCGCCCACCGCTCGGTGGCGATGACATTGGCGTGCAGGTCCGGCGACGACAGCACCCGCACCCCCGCGTCCCGGTAATACGCGAGCGCCACCGGAGAGGTCAGGTGTGCGCGCACCGCGGCGCGGGAGGCGTTGACGACGAGGACGTCACCGCCGCGCAGCGGCAGCAGGGTGGGCGCGTCCTGGCCCAGGTGGGCGATCGCAGCGCGGCGGGACCCGCGGGTGCGGATGGCCCGGGTGATGTGCGGCCACGGGCTCGGCCCGTGGAAGGTGGTCCCCATATCCGAAAACGGTAGCGGGTGCGCACACCCGGCCGGGGTGGATCCGCCGATCGCGGCCGCACGGTCGACACCCCGGATCAGGCCGCTGCGCTGCGACGATGACACGTCCCCTTTCCCGCGCGCGACCGCACCGCGCAGTTCCGCTCCGGGTGCGAGGCCGGTGCCGTCACGGCCGACGGCCGTCGTGCGGCTTCGGCTCGGCCGCCCGGTACCACGCGTGCGCGCCGAGGCCGGCGACGAGAAACGCCCACATCGCCAACACCGGCGAATCGGTAGCGGTCGCCGCATGTGCGATCGATACCGCGGCGGTCGGCGACATGACGAGTTGCGTCTCTGGTGACAGCACTCGATCTTCTCCAGCGCACGGATACTCCCCCTTCGACCTCTTCTGGACATGTCGTCTTCGCAAACCCTGGCACCGGCGACAGGCCGGCACTACACACCCCACTTGCACAACACAATGTCACGTTGTAAAGGAAGTGTCACCGACAGCGAGGGGAGATGCACATGTCCAACACCGCAATCGTCGAGGGGGCCGCCGAACTGGACGCCGCGCGCGCTCGCTACCGCGCATCGATCGGAGGCGATTCGCACTCCGAATTCGTCGCCGCAAAGGTCGCCCTGGTCGAATTGGGAACCGGCCGCAAGGTCTCCGAGGAGGAGATCGACTACCTGTAACCCGGCAGCGTGCGAGGCCCCGTCATTTCACTTGATGGGGGCCTCCTTCGTGCGGCACTGCGGCCGCGGGAGTGTCGATGCCGCACGGGCGCGGTCGATCTCGATGGCTCGCGACGAACTCGTGCTCTTCCCGATTTGGAACATGACAATGCGCCATTGTCAGGTGATGATGGAAGTGAGAGTCCGACGAGGGGGCGCCGTGACGTACGACCCTACCGATGACCAAACCTGCCGGCCGCGCTGGAACAGATCGACAAGGCCAACACCCGACTGGCGCGCAACACCGGTCGAAGGCAGACCCTGATCGACTCCGTTCGCAACGGGACTGATAGGCGGCTGCGCCTGAAAAGGGCCCTCACACCGGGCGACGACTGCTCTTTTCGATGCAGATCCCGAGGGACAGGAGTTGCTCCACTCGACTGGGGTGTCCGATGAGCTGGATGCCGAGCGGCATGCGCTGCCCGTCGAGACGGCCGGGGACCGTCAGGGCTGGGAGGCCTAGTAGTTGCCACGGTCGGCTCAATATGGGTGACCCGGTGGCGGACAGACCCTCGGGTGCTGCGCCGGGGGCGGCGGGGCCGATGATGGCGTCGACGTCGGCGAGCAACGCAAGTACTTCAGCTTGTGCCCGTACGGAAATTGCGAGAGCGTCGCGATAGTCGTCGTCAGCGATGTTGCGGCCGAGCGCCAGGAGATCGTTGAGTGGTGCGCTCAGTTGTGTGGGGTGCTGGCCTTCGAGGGCCAGCGCTCGGGAGGCCTCGTATGCCATGACGGTGCCGTGTGCTTCCACTAGCAGTGGTGTGATTGCGGGCCAGTCGTAGTCGACGAGTTCGGCGCCCTCGGCGACGGCCGCATCGACTGTGCATCTCACTGCCGTCTGCATGTCGTCGGAGATGTCGGCGAGTTCTTTGCCGGACCAGACCGCGAGCCGGGGGCGCTCCAGGTTCCGTACCGGGTCGGCGGGCCTGTCCTGGCCGGTCAGTGCCAGGTAGGCGAGTCGGAGATCGGTCACGGTGCGGGTGAGAATCCCGGCCGCGTCGAGGGTGTGGGACAGGCCGGCGAACCCGGTGGTGTCGAGTGGTCCGCCGACCGGTGCGACGAGTCCCGCGATACCGCAGTAGGACGCGGGCCGGGTCAGCGAGCCGGCTGTTTGGCTGCCGAGGGCCAGCGGAACCATACCGGCTGCGACCGCGGCCGCGGACCCACTCGAGGAGCCGCCTGGTGTGTGCGAACGACGGTGCGGGTTCCGGGTGGGGCCTGGTGCGAAGTAGGCGAACTCGGTAGTGACCGTCTTGCCCAGCGGGATCGCTCCGAGTTCCCGGAGCCGGGCGACGAGGGGTGCGTCGTCGTCGGCCACTCGACCTCGCCGCAACGGTGAGCCGCACTCGGTGGGCAGGCCTTTGAGGTCGATGATGTCCTTGACTCCGAAGGGTATTCCGTGCAGTAGTCCGCGTCTCGGCGCGTGGTCGAGTGTGCGTGCTGCGTCGAGTGCTCCTTTTCGGTCGACGCGAACCCAAGCCTGGATGCTGGGCTCGGTGCGGTCGAGTCGTTCCAGTGCGTCGGCGACCGCCTCGCTGGGGAGTAGGTTACCGGCGTCCATCCGAGTCGCAAGGGTAGACAGACTCGACTCCACGTCTCGTTGCGGTCGTTCATCGGGGGTGGTCACAGTTCGAGTACCAATCGCGCGGTCGTGGCCCGTGACACGCAGGTGGCGATCTGGTCCCCGGCTTCCTTCTCTTTGCGGGTCAGGCAGTTGTCGCGGTGGTCGGGCGTACCGTCGAGGACGGTCAGTACGCAGGTGCCGCAGATGCCCTCCCGGCAGGACGTGTCGACGTCGATGCCGGCGTCGCCGAGCACGTCGACGATGCTTCGCCCTGGTGGCACGGAGAACACCTCCCCGGTGTCGAGTTCGACCTCGAACTCGCCGCCGTCGTGGGTGGTCGGTTCCAGAGCCTGGAAGTGCTCGATGTGGACCTGCTCCTCCGGCAGCGATTGCGTGGCAGTGTCGACGACACGCTGCATGAACTCCTTGGGGCCACACGCGTAGACGTGTGTCCCGGAGCTGATGTCGGTGAGGATGCGCGCGAGGACCGCGGGTTGCTCTCCGCGTTGGACGCCGAAATGGAATTCGACCGACGGCGCGAATGAGGCACCCTCGAGCAGGGGAACGAACGCCGCCCCCTCCCGGTTGGAGGCGAAGTAGTGCAGCCGAAACGGGGAACCGTCGGTGGCCAACCGGTAGGCCATGCTCAGCAGGGGGGTGATACCGATCCCCGCCGCAACAAGGACGTGCTCGTCGGCTGTCGGGTCGAGTGCGAAGAGGTTGCGCGGTTCGCTGATCGTGAGTTCGTCGCCCACGTCGACCTGGTCGTGCAGGGCCGCGGACCCGCCTCGGGAGCAGTCCTCCCGCTTGACCGCGATCTGGTAGCTGTCGGTCTGGTCGGGTGGGCTGCACAGTGAGTACTGGCGGGTGATTCCGCTCGGACCGGTGACGTCCACGTGCGCTCCCGCCGCATAGGGTGCGAACGGTGCGCCGTCGCTGCGGCGCAGCGAAAAGCTTTTCACTGCTTCGGTTTCGGTGACGATATTGTTGATGGTGACTGTGATCATGCAGATTTCCCTACAGCAGGAATCCGGACGCGTTGACGGCGTCCGTCGAGTTGATCAGCCGGACGATCTTCCGCTCGATCAGCGGCGCGGGGCCGGCGATCCGGATGCGGTGTGTCACGTCGGCGGCGAGGACGAACGTCGCCTCGCGGCGATAGCCCACCAGTACCTGTGCGGAGCTGAGTTCGACGGTTTCGTCGTCGAGGTGGTCGACGACGAAACGGGACAGGGTCCGCACGGTGCGCGCGGCGGCAGTCGCGGAGATCGAGTGGCCGGCGGTGAGCCGTTCGATCCTCATCCGGCGCATGCGGTCGTCGTCGTAGACCATGTTCAGTGATGCTTCGAAGTCGTCGGTGTCGGGGTCGATCGGGATCACGTACCGACCGTCGGGTGCCCAGAGCAGGTCCCAGTCCTCGTACCGTTTGCGGTCGAGTAGTCGGGCTTCGCGCCAGATCAGTTCGATCGCCCGAGCGATCCGAGGATCGGAGAGTTGCGCGGTCTCAATGGTTTCAACGGACATCGGTCATCATTGCCTTCCACATCGTGTACGCCTCGCGCATGCCGGTTTCGTCGGTGGCGTGGGAGACGCGCCCTTTCGCGTCGTCCTGCTCCCGTGTCAGTCCGCGGTTCACCAGGATCGGGAGTCCGGGTCCGGCGGCGGCGCCGCGTTGGACACGGTCCCAGGCCTCGGAGTCGTCGGGGCTGCCGAATCCGAACGGCCCCTGGAAGTGCTCGTGGATCCGCAGTCTCTCGCGGTTGACGACCTCGGGGCCTCCGTCGAGGCCGAGGGCGAGATGTCGGATCTCGGTCTCGGTCACGGAGATCGGGCGCAGGGCGCGGAAGAATGACATCGACATCGCGACGTTCGGGAAGAGGTTGAGGTTGAATCCGGCGCCGTGCATCGAGCGGACGATGCGCCGGACCTGATCAGCGGGCATGGTCTTCGACAGCTCGTCGACGATGTGGCGGAACCGTTCCTGTAGGGGTTCGGATCCGTCGTCGTCGTCGAGGTCGACGTGTTCGGGCACCATGACCATCACACTGTGTCCGTTTCCGAGGGAATGGGTCACGGCGTGTTCGTCGGTCATGAACGACAGCATGTTCGCGGTCTCTTCGTCGACCGACGACATCCAGGATCGATGGACGATGGGGAAGTGGTAGCCGTCGGTGGTGTTCTCGAGCTGGATTTTCCAGTTGCCGTTGAACCGGAACTTGTGTTCGCCCTGCACCTTGATCGGGTAACCGGCGCCCTGCTTCATGAACAGGTCGATCCAGTGTTTCGCCGGTCCGAGGAAGTCGGCCAGCGGCTCGACGTCGGGGTTGGCGCTGGCGAAGATCATCCCGGCGTAGCTGTCCACCTGCAGGCGGTGCAGCGGGAAGTCCTTCTTTTCCAGGACGTCTTCGTAGCCGTCGGGGTAGGGGATCCCGCGGAGCTTCCCGTCCAGGGCGTAGGACCATGCGTGGTATGGGCACGTGAAGCCGTTGGCGTTGCCGCGCGGGACCTCGCAGACACTTGCACCGCGGTGGCGGCAGCGGTTGAGCAGCAAGTTGATTCCGCCGCGGCGGTCGCGAGTCACGATCACCGGCTGCCTGCCTACCGTGGCGGTCCGGAAGTCTCCGGCGTTCGGGATCTCGCTCTCGTGCGCCACCCAGACCCAGGTCCGGTTGAAGATGCGGTCCATCTCCCGCTCGAACAGTTCCGGGTCGGTGTAGAGGGAGACGTCCACGCGGTCGGGGTGAACCAGATCGGCGATGTCGGGACCGGTGTGGTCCTTGTCGATGGAGGTGGTCATGATGTCGTTTCCTGTGGGTTGTCGGATGTGGCGTGTTCGGACCAGGTGGCATGTGCGGTCCAGTAGTCGCTGCCGTCGGCCCTGATGCCGTGCTGCCATTCGGTGGTTCTGCGGAGCGCGGGTTCGACGGTGGCGCACGCGGCGTCTGCGCCGTCGGGGCCCTCCTCGATAGCACCCCAGTGGACCCAATTCACTTCTTTGCCGTCGCTGTCGTGCAGGAAGAGGTCTACGTGGAGCCAGCCGTAGTGGCGGATGTCGCGGTAGCAGGTGAGGAGCATCGTGCGGCCGTCGCGCGCGGTCACCGCGAGATCCTTTCCGGCGTAGGGTCGTGGTCTCCGATCTCGCTCGGGGAGTCGGTGTCGTCGATGTCCGTCGCGTTGGTCTCGGGTGCAGCGGCCACCGCGATCACGGTGATGAGACCCATGCCCACCATGAACAGTGAGATCGGCCATGACATCCCGGCCCAGGCGAACAGTGCGGTGGCGATGATGGGCGAGAATCCGCCGGCAACAACCGAGGCCAGTTCGTGTCCGAGGGCGACGCCGCTGTAGCGCACGCGGCTGTCGAACAGCTCGGTGAAGAAGGCGGGCTGGGTGCCGATCATGGCACCGTGGCAGATGACGACCGCGACGAACATGGCGAGGAACACCAAGACCGGTTCACGCGAGTCCAGCATCGCGAAGAAGGGGTAGGCCCAGGCGATCATCGCGATGGCACCACCGAGATAGACCGGACGGCGCCCGATGCGGTCGGAGAGCGCTCCCCACAGCGGCATGGCGAAGGACTCGACGAGCATGCCCGTGACGACTGCAGTGAGAACGAGTCCGGTCGACAAGCCGATCTTCGCCGCGTAGGCGAGGCTGAAGGTGAGAAAGATATACAGTGCGCCGTTCTCGGCGATCCGCGCCCCGAAGGTGATGAGAATGGACTTCGGTTGGGTGCGGATGACCTCGAGGACGGGAAGTTTCGCCTTCTTCGGGGAAGTGGCCTGATGACGGGCGGCGGGTGTTTCCATGACCCGCAGCCGGATCAGCAATCCGACCGCGGTGAGGACGATGCCGGCGATGAACGGGATCCGCCACCCCCAGGCGAGGAACGATTCCGGTGTGGTGAATGCCTGCACGAGCGAGTACGCCGACGCGGAGAGCACGAATCCCAGGCCGACCCCCGTCTGAGACCACGCGGAGTAGAAGCCGCGGCGGTGCGCGGGTGCCTGCTCACTGACGATCAGCACACCGCCGCCCCACTCACCGCCGACCGCGATGCCCTGGATGATGCGCAGCCCGATCAGCAGCGCCGGCGCCCAGATGCCGATCGCCGCGTAGGTGGGGAGGACACCGATCAAGAAGGTGGCCACACCCATGATCATCAACGTGATCACGAGCATCGACTTGCGTCCCGCACGGTCACCGAAGTGGCCGAAGATCACACCGCCGAGGGGGCGGGCGAGGAAGCCGGCGGCGTTGGTGCCGAATGCGGCGATCGTTCCCACGAGCGGGTCGAAGTTCGGAAAGAAGAGCGTGTTGAACACCAGCGCGGCGGCCGTGCCGTAGAGGAAGAAGTCGTACCACTCCAGAGCACTGCCGACCAGGCTCGCGATCGCCGCTGTGCGCACCTCACTTCGGGTGCGCTTCGGTCCTGCCATTGTGGGTCCTCCATCGGCTGTTTTCGAGATCGACAACTGCTGTTCAGCTGCAGCGATTGTTCACGCCGAAGTCATCGAAGGAAATGCAATCGGACCGCTCTTCGGACCGAAAAGTTGACATCATGATTTGTTTACACCGGCGAAATCTCGTGACAGGGCCCGCGCGGCCGCGGTGACGACCGGCGCCAGACGTGCGACAGGCACCCGGTCGATGGGCCCGACCACGGTCAACGTCGCCACCGCAATATCGGCTGAGAACACCGGTGCCGCGACAGCCCCGTAGCCGACGACGAGTTCCTGGCGATCGACCGCGTATCCCTGCCGTCGTATCTGCGCGAGCTCCGCGTCCAGCACAGCAGGATCGGTGATGGTCCACCGCGTTCGTTGCCGCAGGGTGGACCCGAGGACGCGGTCACGAATCGAGGGGTCACCGAACGCGAGGAGAGCCTTGCCCGATGCACCACAGTGGAACGGCACCCGACCCTCCACCTGGGTGAAGGTGACACCGCCACCGCGCTGGCTGAAGTACTTCTCGGCGAAGAGCACATTACGGTCGCCGGGGAACCCCAGCACGACCGTCTCGCGGGTGGTGACCGCGAGATCCTCGAGATACCGCGCGGCGATCAGTCTCAGATCCCGGGTGCGAGGTACGCGCTGACCCAACTCGAAAAGTAACGGCCCCAGCTCATAACGACGGCCTTGCCGGTTGAGTAGGCCTACCTCGACCATCTCGCTGGCCACCCGGTGAACGCTGGTCTTGGCGAGGTCGGTGCGCCGTGCCAATTCGGACAGACCGAGGACGGGTGCCCCGGTGTCGAAGGAATCCAGGATCAATCGAACCTTGCGCAGCAAGGAGTCCCCGTCCGGCTCACCCCGCCGAGCCATCATTGCTCGGTAGCCTCGTCCGGTTCCCCCACCGTGCCCCACCGTGCCCGCAGTTCCGCGACGTGTGCAGAGAATTCGTCGACCATCGACACCCGATCGGGCCGCACCAGCCACTGTTGCTGCAACCCGTCCACGACCGCGATGGTGGTGCGAACGAGCAACGAGACCGGCGCATCGGCACGCATCTCGCCGCGCGCCTGAGCAACGCGGACCGCGTCGGTCAGCCACGCCTCCATTCCGTCGTAGTGGTCTTGGACCCACTGGTGGGCGGGGTGATTCTCCTCGATTGCCTCCGCAGACAGACGCACGAACAACTCGACCAGATGGCGGCGGGTCGAATTGCGGGCAACCAGGGCCTCGAGCGCGTCGAACGCATCCCACCCGAGCGGTGCCTCGCCGTCGCCGGTAGTGAGGAACTCCCCGTCCTCGGCGCCGCGTTGCTCCAACACGGCCGCCAGCAGTGCCGTCTTGGTCCGGAAGTGATGCAGCAGACCGGACTGGGACAGCCCGGTCTGCGCGGCCACTTTCGCGATGGACGTTCCTCGGTATCCGGAGGTGGCGAACAGATCGGTCGCTGCCTGCACGGCCTTGGCCCGGGACGCCTCCCCGGCCAAGGCGCGCAACGATTTCCCGCGCTGCGAGTGATAGCTAGGCGGGAAGGACATCCTTGCTCCTTTGTATCGTCGGCAATGCCGGTCGTGTGAGTCTGATGTCGCCGAGGCCACGGGCGATCAACACCTCGCCGGTCAGGGGGAGGAGTTGCCAACCGTTCTCGTGCCACCGCCGGAGCACTCGTCGGTCGACGGGGACGTCGACGGTCACGGTGGCACCGGGGTCGACGTCGATCCCGGACCAACCGATCAGCCGGACCGGCTCGCCCTTCGGCCGCCAGTACACCTGCACGACCTCACGGCTCGCGCGGGACCCGACGTTGGTCACCTCGACCCGCACGCAGCGGAGATGGTCGTCGACGATCACCTCGGCGTTGCCGTAGGCCCAGTCGCCGTAGCCGAGGCCGTGTCCGAACCAGAACAGCGGCTCGGTCGACCACCCGCGGTATCCGACGGAAAGACCTTCTGCGTAGCGCACTTCCCCGCGGTCGGGAACCGGCGACCATGCCGGTCCCTCGCCGTCCCGCGCCGGAAACGTGGTGACGAGCCGACCGGCAGGTTCGATTGCACCGGACAGCGCGGCGGCGACGGCGTCGCCGGCCTCCTGACCGGGCAGTCCGGCCCATAGCACGGCGTCGACGCGGTCGAGCCACGGCATCAGAACGGGGGTGGCCGCGTTGACGACGACCACCGTCCGTTTCGCGGCCGCCGCAACCGCCGCGACCATCGCGTCCTGTTCCCCGGGGAGCGCGAGGGTGATCTTGTCGACCTCTTCGCTCTCCTGCTCCGGGGTCAGCCCGACCACCACCACCGCCACGTCCGCCTGCCGTGCGGCTTTCGTTGCCGCACCGATCGCCACCGCGGGTGGTTTCGTGGCCACGCGCGCTGCGAGCCCGAGGATCGGCCGACCCGGTGCGGGAGTAGCGACCGCGGTTATGATCGCACCCGGTTCGAGATCGAGAGTCACTGTGCGGTAGGGCAACCGTAGTACTTCGCCGGCGTCGTCCACCCGATCGAGGCGGATCTGCTCGTAGTGGCCCGGTGTCGTAAACGTCCATTCGCCACGGCCGCGCACACCCACCTGGACCCGCGTGGTTTCCGGGAGGACGATCTCGGCGCTGAGTTCGATGGTCGTCGCCGAGTCGAGCCAGGAGTCTTCGCGCAGCGATACCTCACTCCAGTCGACGTGACGAGACTCGAGCACCTCGCCTCGCTCGTCGCGGGTGATGACCCGCATCCCGTACCGGTGCGTCTCGGGATCGCGCAACAGGTGCGGTGCCGCGGCGAGCGGGTCCGTGCGCACCTCGACCCCGTCGACCACGGACACGCGATCGGGACCGAATGCCTGGACGATGCCATCCGCGATGCTGACCACGTGTGGTGGCCGTACCTGCGACGATCCAGCGCCCTGATCGGTCGTCTCCGTCGCGTGTCGGCCGATGACGGCGACCGTACCGGTACCTGTCAGCGGCAGCGCCGCCTCCTTGTTGACGAGGACCGTCATACCGCCGGCGGCAAGACGACGCAGGGTGCTGCGCCGCTGGGGGCTGTCCGGTGCCGGCCCACCGGGCGTCCACTGCCGCTCCGGGCCGAACGCACCCACTCGCCCCGCCAGGCGCAGGAGACGGCGCACGTGGTCGTCGAGGATGGACTCGGCGACCGCACCGGCGCGCACCGCGTCGACGAGGGCATCTCCCCAGGGGCCCGCGGGGCCCGGCATCGTCAAGTCCAGTCCGGCATTGGCACTCTCCGCGGTGGAGTACGTGGCGTACCAGTCGGACATGACCAGCCCGTCGTAACCCCACTCGCCCTTGAGGACGCCGTCGAGGAGGCGGGCATGTTCGGTGGCAGGAGTGCCGCCGATGGAGTTGTAGGCGGCCATTACCGCCCACGGGTTGGCCTCGGACACCGCGATCTCGAAGGGGAGCAGGTAGATCTCCCGCAGGGTCCGCTCGTCGACAATGGCATTGGCGGTCTTGCGATCGGTCTCCGATTCGTTGGCGACGAAGTGCTTGATGGTCGCGCCGATCCCGTTGTCCTGCAGACCCTTGATGTAGGCGGACGCCAGTACTCCGGTGAGGAGGGGATCCTCGCTGAACGACTCGAACAGGCGACCGGCGAGCGGAGTGCGGTGCAGGTTGACCGTTGGTCCCAGCACGACGTGTACCCGCTGAGCCTGCGCCTCCTTGGCGAGCAACGCGCCGACATCTGCCGCGACGCCGGTGTCCCAGTGCTGGGCCAATAGGGTCGCGTTGGGTAACAGGCAGGCGATGCGGCCGCCGGTGAAGCGGTCACCGCGCACCCCGGTGGGTCCATCGGAGAGCACGATCTCGGCCAGGTCGATGGACGGGTCCGGGTGGAGGGTGAAGTTGGACGCGCCCGTCAGCAACCGAACCTTGGACTCGACGTCCATGGTTCCGATTGCCGTGTCGATTCGGGCGTCCAGGTCTGCCAGGGGGTGCAATTCTGCATCCTTTTCGTGTCGATGAGAGACGTCCCGCGCGGCCACTAGCGCACCTTCCTGATCGGGACGATGAGGAGCGCGCCCACCGCACAGACGGCCGCGGCGACACTCAACAGGAGGTCGTAGTTGTGGCCGCCGACGCCGATGAGAAGCGCACCGATACCCGGTGCGAGGGTTTGGGGCAGGACGTTGGCCATGTTGAGGACGCCGAGGTTCTTCGCCGAGTCGTCCTGTCCGGGGAGAACATCGATCACGAGCGCCAGGTCCACTCCCATGTAAATGCCGAACCCGAGCCCGAGCACCACCTCGGCGACGTAGAAGCCGCCCGCAGTGTGGGCCTGCGTCAGCATCACCAGTCCGATCGAGAAGATCACGCTCGCGGTGATGACGAACGGCTTCCGTGTGCCTACCTTGTCCGAGAGCCACCCCGCCGCCTGGCCGGCCAGCGCGAGCGTCACCGTGTACAGCAGCACCCCGGTGGCCATCACCGCGGTGGCGCGGGCGAGCGACAGGTCCAGTTCGTACTGCATGTAGAGCAGCCGGTACGTCATGAACAGATACAGCGCCATGGTGATCATGAATCGCGATGCCCAGGCGTAGGCGAAGTCGGGATAACGACGCGGCGAAAGCCAGAAGGTCTTGAGAACCGCACGCACACCTTCCCGTGGCGGACGCGCCTGGAGCGGTCGATCCGGGAGCAGGAGGAGGAACGGCAACAGGAACACGATGCCGATCACGGCAGGGACCAGGAACATCAGCAGCATGTTGGCGACGAGGAACTGCGCGACGTAGGCGGCGCCGAGTTTGCTGCTCTGCTGCATGACGCCGATCAGTCCACTCACCCGGCCTCGCTGGGCGGGCGGGATCTGGTCGGCGATCGAGGCCATCAGCGCCGCCTGGGCGGCGTTGGCGAACGCCTGCGCCGCGAACCACGCGATCGCGATTCCGACGACATTGGGAACAAGAGCGAGCACGAGCTCGCTCACTGCGAGACCCACGATGCCGATCAGAAGCCACGGTCGGCGGCGACCGAATCGTCCGGTGGTGCGGTCGCTGATCCGGCCGAAGATCGGGTTCGCGAGAAAGGCGGCCAGCGCACCGATGCTGCTGACGGTGCCGAAGACGGCAATCACATTGTCGGTGCCGACGAGGGACTGCACCTTGATCGTCAGGCTCGCCGTGACGGGTGTGAGCAGTGCGATCGACAGCCCGAACTGTGCGAGGGCCATCGCAGCCACCAGCTTCGCCGGTGCCTTTTCGGTCGGTGGGGAGAAAGCGGCATCGACGGGGACAGCCTCGTCTGTGGTGGTCATGGATCCTCCTTTGAGGGCCCACGCGCTGCGCGGGCGGAGTGGTGCGAGCATACAGACCGAGTACTCGGTCTGTATGAGTGAGCGAGTCGAGCGGGACTGGAATAGGGCGTTGGTTCGCCCAGTGCTCTCGCGGAGAGGAGAAGAGGACCTCCGCGTGGTCGGGGCCACAAGACTGTGGCCGCAGGATGAACGGAAGACAACGGCGATGGTCCGCCTAACGGACCGATGACACCCGGTCGAGGAACCTTTAACACGCCCGAAACCGAGGCGAGTGGAGATCGGCGCCGATCCGGGCGTGGGCGTCACGCCCACTCGCGAACATCGCCGCGGAGTGAGTACAGTACTTCCGTCACACGACTCAGATATTTCGCCTGATGGCGCGCGCCCACCTCGAAAACGAAGCCACAGAGGGCTTCCGGCGGGGAACGGGCAGCGGGAGGAGAATCCATGGCGAATGACGCCACAATTGCTGCACTGATCGACCGCATCGAGGTGCTCGAAGCCGAAGCGGAGATTCGCCGGATACAAGCGCGCTACATGTTCCTCTGCGACACTCCTTGCCCCGAACTCGGAGTTCGGGACGACGCACACCGAATCGACCTCATTCTCGATCTCTACGCAAAGGACGCGGTCTGGGAAGGCGTCGGCGAGTACTACGACAACCAGTTCGGCAGGGCCGAGGGACACGCCGCGATCCGCGCACACTTCGAAAGCTTCTGGGGTGACAAGCGTGACCCAGCACTGTTGCTCAATGCCCACTATCTGACGTCGGAGCAGATTCACGTCGACGGCCACGAGGCCACGGGGCAGTGGATCCACATGCAACCCTGGCTGTTCTCCGACGGCCGGTCGCTGCTGCGGTCGAGCCGACTCAACAACGCCTTCCGCAAGATCGACGGCATATGGAAGATCACGCGGACACGAACGGAGAACGTCTTCATTTCGTCGCTGCCACATAACTTCGCCGAGACGTACCCGACAACCTCGGTTCTGATGCGGCCCTAGGGAATCCGCGCCTCTGTACACGCCGTGCGTCCGCCGACATACGCCGTGCCAAAGCAAAGCAGGATCGGCTGGGAGACAGTCCTTCGCCTGGCTTCGGAGCATCACGAGGGCAATCATTCCCGAGCCTGATGTGAGGGCAGGCGCGCCTGGCCGCGGACGAGCTGTAGGTGCCGTGCAGGTGCGCGCGATGATCTCTGCACCTACAGGAAAAACCCTGCCGACAAGACGAATTCACCGACCGCTTCGGTGCGGGGTTTGGCGCTTTGACGACCCAGGCATCGGTGCGGCGGAGTAGAAGCGCGTGCGCGGCGCGAAGGAGGTCGGTGCGCACGCGCGGTGAGTACGATCGCCAGCTGTCCTGTGCGGCAGCGGCGACGCCCAGGGCGGTCAGTCCACCGTCCGCCACCTCGGCGACAGTGAATGTGGTATCGGTGATGTGACATGTGCCCAACCGGATGGAGCCCGTCGGGCACATGGTGTCCCATCGTGCGCGCGTGTGTGGACTTGTCGTGTGCGATTGCGGTCATGAGGTTCGTCCTTCGTTCGTGTGATGTGGCCGGACCGTGACTGCGAAGTTTCCGTCCGTCTGCGGCCACCTCGCTCATCGAGCGGTGTATCCGCCATCGACCGGCCGGATTCATTCCGGTCACCCCTTCGGATCTGTCCGAGTGGGTTTCGGTGGTGCGTCTGGTCTTGGTTCGCCGGGTTCCGTTCTCGGGCGCGTTCTAGCGCACGTGGCGTCGCATCGTGTGTTGCGCCTGGCAATTGCCGCTTGCGTATGACGTCAATCACTTGTACGTTCCCCTTGTCAAAACGTTTTACCACTGGACGCACCCGGCCAGGAGGGCGATATGCCGGGATCGTCGGGGTCCACTCATCCAGGATCAAGGAGAAGTCATGCACCAAAATGACGGCACGGCTGTCCCCGTCGAAGCGAGTCGCTCGGGCACAGCTGGGCAGAGTCGCCGCGCCACCCTCGCGGCCTATTTCGGCAGCATGCTGGAGTACTACGACTACTTCATCTACGCATCGGCGGCCGCGCTGGTCTTCGGCACGGTATTTTTTCCTTCAGCAGGAAACCTCTCGCTATTGATCTCGCTCACCTCCTTCGGTGTCGCATACGTTGCGAGACCGTTTGGTGCGCTGTTGTGGGGGCATTTCGGTGACAAGCTCTCTCGCAAACAGGTGCTTGTGCTCACGCTGGTGATGATGGGCAGCGCGACTCTGGTCATCGGCCTGATTCCGTCGTACGAGCGGATCGGCATCGCGGCGCCCATCTTGTTGATGCTCATGCGCATCGTTCAGGGGATCTCTGCTGCCGGCGAAACCGCAGGTGCGGTAAGTCTGGTGGTTGAAAGCTCCGGAGAATCTCGCAAGGCATTCAACGCCAGCTGGATCCAATCCGGAAACCTCTCCGGGTTCATCCTCGCGAATCTGGTGTTCGTACCCATCGCGATGCTTCCCGACGAGCAGCTCATGAGCTGGGGCTGGCGAATCCCGTTCCTGCTGAGCGCGGTACTGATCGTTCTCGGGTTCTTGATCCGACGGGGCCTCGAGGACCCCGCAGAGTTCACCGAAGCCAAGGCCGATGCGAATGCTGAGTCGATCTCCCCGTTGCGGGAGCTCGCGCGACATAACAAGGGAGCCGTACTGACTCTCGCCGCCCTCGGCCTGTTTCAGGGAACACACACCATGGTCACCGTCTTCGGTCTCGCGTACGCGACGAAAGTCGTTGGTTTGGTGAGCTCCACCGTCCTCTGGATGCTCGTGGTGGTCAGCGCTACCGCACTGGTCACAGTCCCATTCGGGGGCTGGCTGTCGGACCGAATTGGCTGCAAGCCAGTCTTCTTGTACGGCGCACTGGTGAGCGCCCCAGCTTTCGCGTTCTATCTCTGGTCCTTCACCACCGGGAATCTCGCCCTGATGTACATCTCCGCCATCCTGACCTACGCCTTGGTCTACAGCATCGGCAACGGAAGCACGATGGCGCTGTTCGCAGGACAGTTCGATGTGCGAGTCCGATACAGCGGCCTCGCAGTCGGAATGCAAATCGCCGGTCTGGTCTTCGGATTCGCTCCCTCAGTTGCCATCGCATTGGTCGGCGGCGACCCCCAGAACTGGATCTACGCGGCTCTCGTACAAGCGGCGCTGTGTCTCGTTGCCGTGATCGGCTGCCTTTTCGCCCGCGGAACTGCACGCACACCGGCACCGAGCGCCCAGGATCGCACCAAGGCGGACATCAATGCATAAGGCAGAGCTGACCCACCATGTCCCCTGGGTGAATGTCACGGTTGACCAGGAGGACGTGCAATCCATCAATTCGGATGTGTTGTGGTCGATGTACGCCCACACTGCCATCGTCCGAGCATTCGAGCGGTCCCTGATCAGGGTCACGAGCGAAGGACTCGTCCACGGCCCGATGCACTCGAGCATCGGACAGGAGGGCGGTGCCGTCGGCTCAGCACTCGCACTGGAGCCGGGGGACACGGTCAACGGCACTCATCGAGGCCACCACCAGTTCCTCGCCAAGTCGCTGGCCTACCTCGGGGCCAAAGGACATGCGATCCCCTCCACCGGTGATCTCCCGGAGCCGATATCGGGCTTGTTGAGTCAGTCGTATGCGGAAATCCTCGGTCTGCACGGTGGATTCAGCCTTGGCCGGGGTGGGTCGATGCACCTTCAGTGGCTCGAAGCGGGAGCGCTCGGAACCAATGCCATCGTCGGCGGCGGAATACCGTTCGCCGCCGGCAGCGCCTGGAGCCAACAGCTGAGTTCGGACGCCGACCGTATCGACAACGTCACCGTCACCTATTTCGGGGACGGTGCGGCCAACATCGGTTCCGCGCTCGAGACGATGAACCTGGCGGGTGCGTGGAAGCTGCCATTGTGCTTCTTCATCGAGAACAATCAGTACGCGGTAGCTACCCACATCGCCGAGGTGACGGCCGAGACCCGCCTCTCCGCACGAGGACAGGCCTTCGGCATTCCCTCGTGGAAGGTCGACGGGATGGACCCGGTCGCCGTGTACCTCGCCATGCGGGAGGCACGCGAACACATGGCAACTGGACAAGGGCCGGTCCTCGTCGAGGCCGACGTCTACCGCTTCTACCACCAAAGCGGTGCATTCGCAGGCAGTGCGTTCGGCTACCGCACTCGCGATGAAGAGAAGCAGTGGAAGCAGCGAGACCCACTGGTGACCGCGCGGAACCATGTGAGTCAGCGAGGACTGGCAACCGAGCCGGATCTGCAATCCTTCGAAGCGATAGTGAACCAGCAGTGCGAGGCGATCCTGGCCGGGTTCTTCGAGACAGCGACCGGCGGAAATCGAATGATCGCGGAGCGCTTCTGGCCTCCAACCGATCTGGTCGACGAACACATCCGGAGCGATCTGTCCGAGCTCTCAGGGATCACGCACCAGGAGGACGAAACAACCGACGAGACATCGGCGGAGGTGGTGTACGTCGACGCGGTTGCGCGGTCCCTCGGAAACGCGCTCCAGCGCGATCCCCGCATCCTCCTGCTCGGCGAGGACATTCATCGCCTGAACGGGGGAACCAACGGGGCGACGCGGGGCCTGTCCGAGCAGTTCCCCACCCGTATCATCGGCACACCGATCAGCGAGAACGGTTTCGTGGGTGCGGCTGGAGGACTCGCGATGATGGGTCGATACCGGCCAATCGTCGAGTTCATGTTCGCGGACTTCGTACTGGTTGCGGCAGATCAGGTCTTCAACCAAATCGGTAAGGCGCGACACATGTTCGGCGGAAACGTCGAGATGCCTGTTGTGGTCCGTGCCAAGGTCGGGATCGGCTCGGGCTACGGTTCCCAGCACTCGATGGATCCGGCGGGGCTGTTCGCGATGTTCCCGGGGTGGCGAATTGTCGCCCCCTCGAACCCGTACGACTACGTGGGACTGCTCAATACCGCCCTCGAGGTCAACGACCCGGTGCTGATCCTGGAACAGACCGAGCTCTACCACGCCAAGCAGAAGTGCGAGCTAGGCTCCCTCGACCACCACCTACTGCCAGGTATCGCACGGGTTGCGCGGACCGGCGGCGAGGTCACCATCCTGACCTACCTCAACATGGTCGGGGAGGCCCTTGCAGCGGCAGACGACGCGAATGTTGACGCGGAGGTTGTCGACCTGCGCTGGCTCGACCGCGCCAGCATCGACTGGGACACCATCGAGACCAGCATCAAGAAGACCAACCGGGTACTCATCGTCGAACAAGGCTCCTACCCCTCGGGCTACGGGGCATGGCTCGCGGACGAGATCCAACGCCGCCTCTTCGACCACCTCGACCACCCGGTCATGAGGGTCGCCGGCGGAGAAGCCTCACCCACCATCTCGCGCCGGCTCGAGCGGGCAGCGGTGGCTCGCCGCGAGGAAATAGTCGCGGCCCTCCAGCGAGACATGGACCTCGCCGGCGACTCACGGGCACCACTGAAGGTGGTGCAGAGCCGTTGAACCCGGCAGCCGAGCCACACCGCCTCAGGGCGTCACCCCTCGCCCGCAGACTAGCCTCCATCGCCGGAGTCGACATCGCAGCCGTCCACGGCACCGGACCAGGTGGACGGATCGTTCGCCGGGATGTTGAGACGGCGGCGTCTGCAGCCCTGGCCACTCCCACTCGGGGGGTCCGCATACGGGAGAACCCCCAAAATCTCCGCGCGGACATCGTCGCCAAACAAGACGTGTGTGCGAACCGGCTGGTGGACCTGCGCGACGCCGTGAACGCCGACCGCGACCGGACGATCTCACTGACGGCACTGATCGTGAAAGCGGCGGCTCTCACCCTCAGGGACCATCCACGCATCCCGACAAGCAACGTTGCCGTCTTCACTCCCCGCACGGGCACCCGGATCGTTGACAGCAGCGACGACCTCTCGATCACGACCTACAGCAACGTGATCGACTTCTCCGCAGAGGCAGCAAAGACGGAACCACAAGCGTCGAAGGGAGCCACCGTCCTGGTAGTCGACCTCGGAGAATCAGGTGTGAGCGAGTACTACCACCCTCGGCCCGCGCGTGCCCTTCTCAGCATATCCGTGGGTGCAGTCGAGGAGCGGGTCGTCGCTACGAAAGACGGGATCGGCATCCGGCAGATGCTGACCTGCACCGTGAACGCGGACGGGCATCTGCTCAATACGTCCGAGGTGTGCGAATGGCTCCGTGCGCTGCAGCATCACCTCGAGAATCCCGAACTGTCGCTACTGACATAGAAAGTGAGCGTGAAACATTGACCTCGAGAAACATCGTCGTGACTGGTGCCGGCAGTGGCATCGGACGAGCAACTGCGAAG
>NZ_JBFUHV010000170.1:0-18726 GCF_056402215.1 Rhodococcus sp. P4_B6
GGCGGCAGCCTGTGCGGCCGAGGCACCTTCGAACAGGTAGGCGCGCAGCGCCTCGTAACGGCGGTGGTTCACCTCGGTCGGGGCAGCGAAGAACTCACCACCGGGCCGAGCGGCCCCAGCTGGGGTCGATTCCGCTGCCTGTTCCACCCTTGTACTAGAACAGTCTGGTCGGGGCGGGTCAAGGCGACCCGCCCAGCGAAGCGGAAGCTACTTACAGGGTTGTGATTTGTTCGGATGCACTGCGGCTCTCGCTGCCGTCGGTTGCACAACGTGATACGGATACAGGCTGCGACAGGCAGCGAAACCTACCCCAGCCGGTGCTGGAAGTAATTACCTCAGAAGCCGAAGCCGCAGAGAGACAAAGCCAATCGGGCACTACCCGATCCCAGCCAACGCCAGCCTGATCGCCCATGACGACCTTGCGGGAATCCGCGTTAGCGGTCCTGAACCGAAACCGAACGTCCACTACCCTGGACAACACAGACCCTGCACCGCCCCTGCCAGCCGGCACAGGTGGAGCATCCGAAGTCCTCCCGGTCTCACCGACGTCGAGCCCAGGCATCAACGCACCCACGTGCCACTGCTGTGGATGCGGCAGCTTCCGGCCGCACCTCAGAGATTCGATCTGTCGCCGGCTCCCATCCGGCGAAGACGGCGCGAGTGTGCAGGCTAAATACCGAACAATCATCTCGCACAGTACTTTTCGTGCCACAACAGATCGGGTGCGTAACCCGGTCCCGACCCCGACCGAGGTGTCGAGCCTGCGGCCCTTGGCGGTGGTCCTGACGAACCGCGTCGACTTCGGAGGCTTTCCACCGTCGACAACGTCGCGGGCGCGGGCCTCCTGGGCGTTCAGCGTCTGGTTGTCGCGATTCTTCGAGTACTGCCACACCGCCCGCCAGGAACTCGGGTGCCGGGCCGCATCCCAGGCTGGTTCGGCCCGCATCTTGACGTCGTTGACGGTGCTTCGACCGTTGGTTCCGCAGCCACCGCTCGAAAGAGGCAGAGCCCCACGGAGCCGAGAACCGGCTCCTCGTGGCTACATCTGCTATGTAGAGAAGTTTGTCAAGAGGGCATGGTGAGGCGCCGCCGGGGGGCTACCCCGACGGCGCCTCGTTGCCTCCTCGGCGAGCCTGGGTGGTGAGCGTGTCGTTGAGCGACGCGCGAGCGCGGGCCTCGGGGTGACGGTGTCGATGATCTGATCGTCGGTGAAAACGTCACCGTTCCAATGGAAATGGTTCGCCAAATCAGCCCTGGTAACACGGGAGCCGACGATGAACTTCAGGCCGGTATCGTCGCGGTCCTTGAGGTTGCCGGCCGATAGCATGCCGGCGTCCGCGGCGACGACCATCTCGACACCCGGCGATGTCGTGCCGGGGCTGGAACTGCCTGTCCGATCGAGTTCGAGCAGCGATCGGCTACGCTGGCCACCGCTGCATAGGAATTGGTGTCCACATCTCGGGGGGAACGCCCGACTGAGGTTGCCCCCTTGGAGTGGACACCCCGGACAATGGTTCTGGGAGAGCCAGGAGGGATGTCGAGGTGGGACGCCAGTCTCTGTACACGGAGGAATTCCGGAAAGACGCGGTCGCGCTGTACCGCGCGGCCGACGGCAAACGCACGTACGCGGCGGTGGCCGCGGATGTGGGCATCAGYGGCGAGACGCTACGGACGTGGGTCCGTAAGGACACCGCCCGGAACGGGCGGTCGCAGGACCGCAGTACCGGCGCCGACGGGACCGAGGCGGACGAGCTCGCGCGGCTGCGCGCGGAGAATGCTCGGCTGCGCGGTGCGGAGAAGGAATGGCAGTTCGAACGCGAGATTCTGCGCCGGGCAGCTGCGTATTTCGCATCAATGTCATCCTGGAGAGGTCCGGTGGGATTCGCTCGCTATTTCGCTGCCCCGGCTCGCGGGCTGGTGTTCTCGGCGGGTCGGTGCAACAACACCGCCAGACGGGGGCCGTCGCTCATCGGGACATGGAACGTTTCGGTGGTACGTTCGGTGAACTGCGGGGATGGGCCGTAGGCGGCGAAATCTGCTGCAATTTAGTCACTTTCACCTATTTTGGGCACGACGACGGCCAGGCCAGGCCACGACGGCAACTGCGATCAAACCAGCGAGGAGCCAGCGGATTCTCGACATCATTCCTCCGAGGATGTTGCGGGGACGCGTCCAGCCGGCCGAATGTCAGCTACAGGCAGGACGCTTTTGTTCTGTGTGAAAGCATGGACGGGTAATGCGGGATGTGCGCGCGACGACCGCACCGCACACCAGGCAGGCGAGCGTTCCGACGGCCATCGCCCAGCGCGCGGAGGCACCGTCGATGATCGATCCGGCGATGATCGCCCCGATGGGGGCGATGCCGACACTGCTCATGGTCAGCAGCGCCGAGGACCGGCCGAGTAGATGGGATGGGCTCAGGGTTTGCACGGTGCTGCCCATCGAGCTTTGGAACGAACCCAACCCTAAACCGAGTATTGGTGAAACAACTAGGAAAACAACAATATTCGACGAAAGAGCGGCGCAGGCCAATGCTCCGCCGAGGATCGTGGTGGCGAGCGCGACTACGCGCGGACCCACCGGGGACAGAGTCGAGACGACGAGTCCACCCACGACCGCGCCGACCGCGTTGAGTGCGTGTGCGGCACCGAGCTGCGGGGCACCGGCGCCGAGGCTGATGGTGACCATCGCCGTGACGACCACCATGAAGTTCATCGCCAGCACTGTCACCGCAATGTTGGTCGCGAACAGCCTCCGCAGCGTCCGGTCGGCCAGTAATGTGCCGATGGCACTCCGCGCTCCGTCCGAGTCGGCCGGTCGCACGGGACGCGCCACGAACCGATTCGCGTTCATCGAACACAACGCCACGATCACGAATCCGTAGGTCGCGGCGTTGATGCCGAAACAGGTGGCCGGACCGGCCACTGCGTAGGCGATGCCGGCGATGCCCGGGCCGATCGATCGGGCCGCCGACAGGGCAACGGTATTGAGCGATACCGCCACCCCGAGTTCACGTGCTCCGACGAGTTCGAACAGGAATGCCTGGCCCGTCGTGCGGTCGAAGGCCTGCACCACCCCAGAGAACGCGACGATCGCGAGCAAGACGGGAAGGTTGTCGACGCCGGAGCTCGCCGCAAGGGCTAGCATCGCCGCGGCGAGCGAGGACAGTGCCGCGGTGACGAACAGGATTGACCGGGGACGGAACGTGTCCGCGGCAGCACCGGCGACCGCGGATAGCAGCAGGATCGGCGCGAACTGGCATACCGTGACGAGGGCGAGTGCGCGGGCGCTCTCGGTTTCCTCGACAATCCACAGGCTCAACGCCAGGTTCTGGAACCAGACACCGGTGTTGGACGCGATCTGGCCGCTGAAATAGAGGACGAAGTTGCGCCGACGGAGCGGACGCAGGACAACGGAAGGCATCGGGGTCTCAGCCGAGAACTCTCCTCTCGAGAAAGTCGCCGATCGCGTTCTCGACTACCGTCGCCGTGTCGCCGCGCGAATCCGCGTTACTGGCATTGATTTCGAGTACGGGAATTCCGGCTTGCTCGAGCGCCGCGGTGGTGAAGGTCCCCCCGGGCACGTCGTCGGCCACGAGGTGGACGACCGCATCGACTCCATGGGCGAGCGCCTCCTTCACGTACCACTGCGACGACCACGGCGGTGTGTAGAGCTGGTCGGTGAACCCGACGAACCGGGCCGCGAGGGTCCGCATCGGGTTGTCCCCGTAGCGCGGGTAGCCGTCGGCCGCGATGGCCAGGTACATCGACCACACGAAGACGGCCCCGTACTTCTCCTGGAACCGCTGGTACAGACCGAGGTCGAACCAGAGACCGCGTCCGATCCACATGAGGCGGACCTGCTCGTCCGGGCACACTGCTCGGCGAGCGTGCACGGCCTGCTCGACCTCGTGGTAGAGCGCGCGTGCGGCGTCGCGGGCCCACTCACTGCCGCGGTGCCACTGCGGGATCATCACGGCCGGGATGCTGTCGTTGACGGAAACGGGCGTGGGGCGGGAGGACGCGATCAGGTCCCGTGTCCGCCTGTTCCACTCGGCTTGCTCGTTGACCAGATCCATCACCGCGGCGAGGCGGTCGAGGTCGAACGTGCACCCGGTGCGGTCGGTGAGGAACTCGACGAGTTGCCAATTCTCGTCGGTCATCAGGTCCAGCCGGTCGGCAGCGTACGCCTGATCCCACCGATGCGGGACGAGGTCCCACCAGTTGCCGGGTGCAGTGGTCGCCGAAGATCGCTCGAACGTGAAGAACTCGGTTTCCGGATGCTGCGCCCACAGGTCGAACACCTTCCGGGTGGCGTCCCCACTGCTCTCGGCGATGACGAAGTCCGGTCGGGGCAGCCCACCCCAGGGCGCCTGCTCGGGCGGGAGGTTCATCGAGCCCAGTCCGATCGCGTCGTACTGGTACGAGTCGTCCGGATAGCCCAGCTCGGCGATGGTGTTCAGGCTCGCTGGGCCCAGCCGTTTGGCGGCCACGACGGACGCCCACCACTGGTTGACCACGTAGGGGATCCCCATCGCGCGCAGGATTTCTTGAGGTGCGTCCGCGTTGACCAGCGCAAGCGGGGCGCCGGCGGCCACCTCGGCCCGCATCTGAGCGAACCACTCCTTCTGGTGTGCGGTGGCCGCGGTCGCCGCGGCCAGACGCTCCGGTGAAGCTGTATGTGCTGCGCTCATCGTGCGGATACCTCGCAATCTTCCCTGCTCAGTCGCTGGAGGGCTTCCCTCAGTTCCTCATCCGGCCAGGTGCGAGCGCCCCCGGCCACCTTCTCCGTGCGCACGCCGCCACCGAGTTCCCGGCCCAGTGCGGGAAAGTCCCAGTCCGGTGCGGGATCGTTGCGGCGGACGAGGGACAGGACCGCATCCGCAGCGGCGCGCCGCACACCCTCGGCGCTATAGCCGGCCCGATCGGTCAACCCCGACGTCTGCGCCATCGCCCCGCAATACAGGCGATGCGATGCGATTGCGCTGTGGGCGCGGTCGAGGTCGTCACCTGTCGCCGGCACCGGCCACAGGTCCGCCACCGGATCACCCCAACTGTGGTCGTCGCCCACCAACCGCGCACCCGCCGACTCGAGGGCGATATAGGCGTGGTCGTGGTCGTGTGTGCTGCCGGTGACGAACACGCGCGGCCCCGCCGGGACCGGCGACGGGTCCGCGAGCAAACCCTCCGCCAGTGCGATGCACTCGGTGGGTTCCGCGGTCTGGCTGAGCGCGTACAACCGGAGCGCGTCGACACCCGACACGGTCGGAGTGTCCGATCTCCGTCGTTCGCGGATCTCGACCAGTCGGCCTCCGAGGCGGGCTCGGACATCCTGTGCTGCGAAAAGATTCGCGAGGGTGTGCGACCGACCTGTCCATTGCTCGATGGTCGCGGCCAGCGCTCCGATCTGACTCGTGTTGTATCTGCGGGTCGACTCGCGACGCAGGTGCAGGGCGTCGAGCAGATGGACGGGCGGCGCCGGTCGGCCCTGCGCCGCCAGCGCGCGTAGCACGTAGAACAATCGCAGCGACGCCTGGCTGTCTCGTGACACGACCAGTCCGCGAAGGAAATCGACGTCCCCGGCGAGGATCTGGTCGAGGATCGAGTAGGCGGTCGCGTCGACCGCGCCTCCGAGCAGCGTGATGGCTTCGGGGCTAGGTGGCCGGTCGATGCTGGACAGCCGGTACGCGAGCGCTCCGCAGGTCTCGAGGATCTCGGGCGGCACGTCGGCTCCGACGACCCCGATCACCGCCGTCCCGTCGGCGGCGGCGGTGCGCGCACGATCGAGTCGGCTGTCGTAGTGACTGCGCAGCCGTTCTGATGCGGAGGACACGGTCACAGCGCTCTGGTCTCGACGAGGTCGGCGATGCGCGACTCGTCGTACCCGAGCAAATCTGCCAGGATCTGGGTCGTGTGCTCACCGAGGGCGGGCGCGGGACGGTCGAGCGTGGTCTCGCTGCCGGACATCGTGATCGGCAGCCCGCTCCCGAACAACTCGACCACATTGCCGTAGGTGGGGTGCGTCAGCGGTACCACCTCACCGCGTTCGACGACGATCGGGTCGCGCACCGCGTCACGGGGCGAGCGAACCTCGGCGCATGGCGCGCCGTGGCTTTCGAGGTCCGTGATCACCTTCGCGAGGGGCTTGTCGGCCGCCCACTGTCCGATCATCGCGTGGAGTTCGTCGGCGTTATGGACGCGGCCGTCGCGTCGGGCGAATCTGGGATCGGTCATCAGGTCGGGGCGCCCGATCGCCGTGAGGACTCCGTGTGCGAATCCGTCTGTGGGAGCGCAGATGGCGAAGTAGCCGTCCTCCGCCTCGAAGGTGCCGAACGGGGCGAGTCGCGGCACGAGTGCGCCGGTGCGGGTGGGCAGTCCGATCATCTCGAAGGCGTCGAAGGGTTCTGCGGCGACCATGGAGGTCAGTGCACCGAGCATCGAGACGTCGACGTGCTGTCCACGGCCGGTGCTGTCGGCCTGGATGACGGCGGAGAGGGTGCCGATGACGGCGAACAGGGGCGCGACGAGGTCGCCGATGGGTAGACCGAAGCGGATGGGGGCGTCGCCGGGGTTGCCCGCGGTCATCATCACGCCGCTGAGCGCTTGGATGATGGTGTCCATGGCTTTGCCGGTGCCGGGGCCGCCCTGACTGCCGAACCCGCTGATGGAGGTGTAGACCAACCTGGGGTTGGCGGCGGAGATGGCCGTGTAGTCGATTCCCAGTCGCGCGGTGACACCGGCACTGTAGTTCTCGACGACGATGTCCGCCTGCGTTGCGAGGTCGAGGAAAACCTGTTTGCCGTGCGGGTTCTTGAGGTCGAGGGTGATCGACTCCTTGTTGCGTCCGCGAGAGAGCATCGACACCGACATGTCGTCCGCGCTGGTGCGTTGCACGGACAACCCGTCGGGGGTGACGTATGGCGAATTGTTGCGTGCGGCGTCGCCGCCGCGCTCGGGGTTCTCGATCTTGATCACGCGGGCACCGAGACCGGCGAGGAGCAGAGTCGCGTACGGCCCGGCCAGTGCGGTGGTGAGGTCGAGGACGACCTTTCCGTCGAGGGGTCGCTGAGCCATTATCGGATCCTTTGCTGTGCAGTGGGTGCGGTGACCATCACGAGGTCACCGTCGCGGTGGAAGTCGGTGTCGAAACCGGCTGCGCGGGTGATCGTCTCGATGTATTCGACGACGTCCTCGGTGCGGGGTTCGTCGGCGGTGAGTGGCACCGGTCGCGCGTCGTCGTCGATCCAGCACGGAACGAAGCCGGCGGCGACCAGGCCGTCGGCGTCGAAAGTGCACGTCGCGACGGCGGTGTTGCGGCTCTCGGGGTGGAAGGGATAGGACGGCATTGCTGGATCGGGGCTGAAGCCGAACATTTCCTGTCGGCGGGCGGCCCATGCGCGGCGTTCGGCGGAGTCTCCGCCGACCGGGGAGAGCGCGTGGGTGACCGTGACGAAGTTGCCGAGGCCGTGGAAGATCGGTTTTCCGCGGTAGAACTCGATGCCGCGCATGATGTGGGCGTGATGCCCGATCACCAGGTCGGCGCCTGCGTCGATCGCTGTGTAGGACACTGGGGACTCGTAGTCGGCGAGGACCGCCGGGGTATGCCCGATTCCCTTGTGCAGTGCGACGACGAGGATGTCGACCTGGGGTCGCAACGCGGAGATGTCCGCCTTCATTTGAGCGAGACTGTCCGGTGCCGCGAACGTGTAGACGGTCGGTGGTCCACCCGGGGTGGCGGAGTCGAGTTCGTAGTGAGTGAGTACCTTCACGTACGCGGCACCGGCCTTCTGGGATGCCGCCCAGGACTCGCGCGGTCCGACGCAGTTGTAGCTGAGTACCCCGACGCGCAGTCCGGCCGCCTCGGTGATGGCCGGTTCTCGGGCCACGGCGAGGTTCGCTCCCCCACCTGCGGTCCGCAGGCCGGCCTTGCGCGAGTAGGTGATGGTGTCGAGCACACCCTCGGTACCGACGTCGTAGAAGTGGTTTCCCGCGAGGGTGACGACATCGAATCCCGCCGCTGCCACCGCCTTGAGCGCCTGCGGGTCTGCCGGCGGTGCCGGCACGTCGGTGCTCGCTTGCACGGTGCTGGTCGAGTGCGGCACCTCGATGTGCCCGATGGCGACGTCTGCCGACCGGAACAGGTGTGCGCTCGGCGCGAAGTAGAAGGCGGGGTCGGGTTCGTCGAGGACGAGGTCACCGACAGCCATGACGGTGCAGGTCTGGCTCACTGCGACTCCTTCACGAGTTCACGCTCACGGCTTGCTGTCTGCGACTGGGTGAATCGGCTCAGGAATCGCTGCAGGCGTTCTGTTTGGGGGCGTTCGAAGAACTCTTCGGTGGTGTTTTGCTCCACCACCTTGCCCGCGACCATGAACACGCAGCGGTCGGCGACCTGGCGAGCGAACTCCATCTCGTGGGTGACAACGATCATCGTCAGCCCGGCTCGGGCGAGATCTTTGATGACACCGAGCACTTCGTCGACCAGTTCGGGATCGAGTGCGCTGGTCGGCTCGTCGAACAGCAGCACTCGCGGACGGGTGGCCACCGCCCGCGCGATCGCAACCCGCTGTTGCTGCCCACCCGACAGTTGCCGAGGGTGGGCCTGCGCCTTGTCGGGCAGTCCGACCTTCTCGAGCAAGGTCTCGGCACGGACCCGGGCGTCCTCACGCGAGAATCCGTGGACCGCGACGGCCGCCTCGGTGATATTGCGCAGCACGGTCCAGTGCGGGAAGAGGTTGAACTGTTGGAACACCATTCCCATGCGTCGTCGTTGTTGGGCGACCTGTTCGTCGGTGAGTGGGCGCAGGGCTCCGTGCCGCTGCGCGAAACCCAGCAGTTCGCCGTCGAGGTACATGGCGCCGCCGTCGATCTTCTCGAGTTGGTCGATGCAGCGGACCAGGGTCGACTTACCGGAACCGGAGGGGCCGAGGATCACCACGACCTCACCTTCGGCCACATCGAGGGCCACTCCGTCGAGCGCGGTCGTGCCGTGATAGGTCTTGCGTAGGTTTGTCACCCGGACGACGGGGGTGGTTCGGTCGGTCATCGCGAGGCCCTTCCTCGAAGAAACGTGGTGCGCCAGGGGGTGGTACCGCCTTCGTCACGGCGCTGACCCTTGCCGTACCGGCGTTCGAGTCGGCGTTGAATAAAAGTGAGCAGCGAGACGACGACCAGGTACCAGATGCAGGCCACCAGCAGCAGCGGAACCACCTGGTAAGTGCGGTTGTAGATCAGCTGCACGGAGAAGAGGAGGTCGGTCATGGCGATCACCGAGACCAGGGAGGTGCCTTTGAGTAGCGAGATGAACTGGTTTCCGGTGGGGGGAACGATCACGCGCATGGCCTGCGGCAGGATGATGCGCGAGAAGGTCCGCCACCCGGTGAAGCCCATGGCGCGTGCGGCGTCGCGCTGGCCGGCGTCGACCGCGCCGAGCCCGGACCGGATGATCTCGGACATGTACGCGGCCTCGTGCAGGCTCAGGCCGATCAGGGCTGCGGTGAGCGGACTGATCAGTGCGGTCGACGACCACGACCCGAACGTGGGTCCGAACGGGATTCCCACGGAAATTTCCGGTAGTAGGTAGGCCAGGTTGAACCAGAAGATCAACTGCACCAGCGGCGGAATGCCGCGGAAGACGCCGACATAGGCCTGGCACACAATTCGTACGGGCCAGAAGTCGCTGGCATGGCCGGCCGCGAGGGCGATGCCCAACAGTGATCCGACCGTCATGCCGACGATGGTGATGAACACCGACATCGCCAGACCCTGCAGCACCGTCGGGTAGAACAGGTAGCCCCAGACGATGTCCCAGGCGAACCGTTCGTTGGTCACCACGAAGTTGACGAATTGTGCGGCCAGAACCAGGAGGATCACCGAGATGATCCACCGGGCGGGGCGCAGGCGTGGGCGGGCCCGGGCGACGTCGGTCTCGTCGGGTTTCGGTCCGGTGTGAGGTTCCGCGGACACTGGGGCGGTCATCGAGTTTCCCTGCTCTTCGGACATGACGGGGGTAGACAGGCGCGGGTTCATGCGGCCGGAGTGGGGTTGAGAGCCGGAGCGGGAATGGCGATGTCCTCGAGCTGCCACTTCTTCACCAGCTCTTGGTATTGACCGTCCTCGAACAGCAACTTGAACGCCTCGTAGAAGACCGGTCCGAGTTCATTGGTCTTCGGCGTCAGGAGAACGAGCTGGTCGGCGAGTGCGCCCTGTTCCTCGGTTTGGGCGACGGTACGCCACGTGTTCGGTTGCGCCGCTGCCGTATCGATCGCACCGCTCTGTGTCAGTGCCGCCGAATCGGCCCGGCCGGATTGCACCGCCAGCAGCGTCGCGTTGGTGTCGGCGAGACCGACAAACTCCACCCCCGGCTGCCCCTTGGCAGCGCACCAATCGGACAGTTTGTGGACCTGTTCCTCGGTGATCGATCCGACGACCCCTGCGGACCGGGTTCCGCAGAGCGCGTCGGCGTTCTCTGCGTCGATGCCCCCGTTCATCGGGATGAGGTAGGAGGTGCGGCTGGTCAACCATTGGACACCGTCGAATTGTGCGAGCCGGTCCGGTGTCGCCTTCACAGGGCCGTTGAAGGCGTCATACCGGCCGGCGAGCATCCCGGACAGCATGGCGGGAAGACCGCTGGTGATCTCCGTCCGCACGGGAACTCCCAGCACTCCCGACAGCGCCTGCTGGACGTCGGGGTCCATCCCGGTGACCGTTTGGCCGTCTGGTCCGACGGTCCGGTACGGCGGGTGCGAGTCGCCGGCGAAGACGATCTCCCCCTTGTCCTTGATCGCCTGGGGCAGTTGGTCGTACAGGACGCCGGCGTTGGCACCCGGGCCTGACAACTTCTCGGTGTCGGCGGTCTTCTGATCGATCGACGTACAACCAGCCAGTGCCAGCGCCGACAAGGCGACGGCGGTGCAGAAGGTTTTCGAACGAGTGAGCCTCATTGGTCCCTCACTTGATGGTCGAGAGGCCCCGAGACCCAAACAAGTCCCTGAAGCCGGAGAGTGACGCGTGCAACAGGGATGAAGTTAGTTTAATACTCGACTTCCGTCAATCATTTGACGAAAGTTGCTAAATCGCCGAGTTCGCGGCGCGCATATCGAGGCGGTCCCCGGCCTCCATCCGGGCCACCGGGTCGAGCTGGTCGTGCAGCCCACGGAACTGGCGCTGCGCCGGTGCCGCGGGCCAGTCCGCGGGAAGGTGCTCGAGCGGCAATCGGGGGTCCTGCCGAATCACCTCGAGCCACTCGGTGACCAGCACCAACTGTGTGGCCAACGCGCCGCCCGAACGACTGTCCGGATCGCTCCACCGGTCGAGGAACTGCGTATAGCGATCGGCGATTCCCGCGATGTCCCAGGCGTCGCGCAGCATCGCGGGCACATCCATTCCGGACTCGGCCCGGCTGTAGAACACGCGCACCTTGTCGCCACCCTCGACCCCGTCGAGGATGTCGGTGACGTCACGTGTGGACGGCGAAATCCACAGTCCCCCTTGTAAGGACCCGAATCCCGCCCACTGCAGGCGCGCCCGGAGTTCGTGGCGCTGCTTCTGCCAGGAATCAGGGAAACTGAAGCTGAGGAGGGTCCACGTTCCGTCCCAGTCGTTTCCGACGGCTCCGGTGCGCCAGATTCGAACGTGACCGTCCTGCAAGATCGCTTCCGCGCGTGAGGTGAGTCCGACGTACGAGTGTCGCCCGTGCCGGCACTTCGTCAGTAGTCCGCGCTTGACCATCCGGTCGAGCGCGGAGCGTGTGGCATGTTCGCCGACGCCCACCGACGTCAGGACATCGAGGACGCTCGACGTGCCGACAAGGACGTCGCGGCCAAGGACGTAGCGTCCGAGGACCGTCAGCAGAACGCTCTGCGCCTTCACTCCAGCGGCAGAGTCATCATGCAGATCCATTGCGCTCGTCATGGAAATGACAATACTCCGCATCGCCACGGAAAGTCATCACGGCGCGCGGAAGAACGCCCATGCGCTCCACCCGTCGGGCTCATGGGTTGGGCCAATCCCACCAAGCGGTAGCTGCGCGATCGACTCCTTCTTCTCAATGTGCGACAAACCATACACCGAACGGACATTGTTTTGCATTTCTTTTCTCCAGGGCGTTATTGCGCTGACCGGAGTCCCTGAAGCCCACCGCTACTCTGTGACAGTGAGTGACAGCTCTACGCGGCCGCAGTACCAAAATTCCCAGCGACTCCTGACCGCCCTGCTCGGCGACTACTGGTTCTGGCGCCGCGAGCCGTTGCCGTCGCGCGTGTTGGTCGACCTGCTCGCCGAATTCGGGCTGGCAGAACCTGCTGCTCGCGCCGCGATCCGTCGCCTTGCCGCGCGCGACCTCGTCACCGTCTCGAAAGTCGGCAGGACCACCTTCTACGGCGTCCCACCCAAGACCGAGGACCTGGCGATGAGACGGCTCACCCGCATCTTCCGCTTCGGCGCAGGAGACCGCGCGTGGGACGGCCTGTGGACGTTCGTCATGTTCTCCGTGCCGGAGGAGCAGCGTGAGCTCCGACGAATCCTCCGCACACGGATGCGAACCCTCGGCCTCGGCCCTCTCTACGACGGTGTCTGGGTCTCACCGTGGGACCTCACCCAGGACGCGTGCACGACGCTGGCAGCCGTCGGCGTCGAGCGCGCGACGGTCAGTCGGGCCCAGATAACGGAGTACGACGCCCTGGACGGCAACCCCGTCGGCGCGTGGGACCTGCACGCCCTCGCGCGGGAGTACGACAGCTTCGTCGACGACGCCGCACAGTTACACGCCCGGATCCAGCGGATCACCCCTGCCGAGGCGTTGATCATCCGAACGAAGGTAATGGCGCGGTGGCGAAGCTTCCTCGACATCGACCCCGATCTCCCGGCCGAGATCTTGCCCCGGCCGTGGCCACGCGACAATGCACGGCGCAGCTTCATCGACATCTACGACAGCCTCGGTCCGCTCGCGGAAACGCGAATGCGGGAGATCGTAAAACGTCACGCGCCCGAACTCGCCGACCTCGCCGTGCACCGCACGAGTACCGATCTCCGTCGCGGCGCGCACCCCCTCGGTGACCACCCGGCGGCTGGACACAAATGACACACCGGATCCAAAGGCGGCAATGACCTTGCTTCCATAGGCGTCCACTCGGAGCGGTCAGTGAGGCGTGTGCGGGCGCCGCAGACAAGGACAGGGCGGCGGCCGCCGTCGATGCGACGAGAGCGAGACGCAGAAGCCGAGGCATTAGCCCTATGGTGGTGCGGGCCCGACCCACAAACCATGCTCGCAGGTCACACAGTGTCGTCCCGGCCTTTCCGCCGGGTTCTCTCGCGGCGCGCATGTCTGGCCAGCAGATGCTTCCGGCTGTTCGGGGCGCGGAACATCTCGTCGAGCATCCGGTTCTCGATGTTGCCGTGGAAGTGGAGGATGCGTGTGGCGGCCAGAGACACCAGCTCCTGGCGGTTCGAGCCGAGCCGGTCGGCGAGGGCGTCGAGGTGCGCGAGGAGTTCGTCGTCGAGGGCGACGTCGACCCGGGCCGTGCGCGGCGGGGCGGCGACGCGGCGGGCCTGTGCAAGATCGACATCAGCGTGCGGATAGCCGATGAGGTGGCGGATCCCGACCCGGAGCAGCGCGGACATCCGGCGGGGACCGTACTCGTCCGCCATCTCCTCCAGTCGGCGTTTGGTGTCCTCGCCGAACCGGAAGACGTGCCGTTTCCCGAACGGGTTCCCCTGCGGGCTCGGCGCCCGAAGGGGCGTGTGGGCGGGTAGTTTGGCGGCCGCGGTCTGCTGGCGGCGGGTGTTGCGGGCGAGGAGCCTGGCCCGGTTGGCGTCCCCGCGGTAGATCTCCTCGGTCACCGCCTCCTCGAGGTCACGCGGATTCGCCAGCAGCTGGCGGGCGGCCAGGCGCATGAGTTCGGCGCGGTTCGAGTCGAGCCGTTCGGCGAGGGCGTCGAGCTGGTCGCGCAGGTCGTCGTCGAAGTGCACGTTCGTACGCGGGCCGAGGGTCTCCGGGGCCAGGTCCCGGGCGGCACCGATCGTGCCCAGGTCAGCAGCGAGATCACCCGGATCATCGAGGAGACGGCGCACCGCCACCCGGATCGCCGCGGCGGTAAGGGCGTCACCGTTGCGGCCGATGAGCCGGTCGAGTCGGTCGAGGGTGGAGCGGTTGACGTACACGCGGATGCTGGACGTGAGATCGGTGCGGGCGTCTTCGCGGAGCACCGGTTGCCGGAACCGTCCCGCCGCGGTGAGGAAGCGGTGCAGAGCAACGCGGACGATCGCGCTCCGGTCGGTGTGCAACTCGCGGGCGAGTTCATTGAGGCGTGTGCTGGTGGCGGGGTCGAGGTCCAGAGGTCGCTCCGCCCACGGGATGCGGCGGGCGTCGGCGGACGCCCGGCGGGCCTGGTCCAGGGCCTGCGGCACCCGGTCGGGGTCGGCGAGAAGTCGCCGGGCTGCCACCCGCACCAGCGCCCCGAAGCGGCGGGGCCCGATGCCGTCGGCGTACTCCTCGAGGCGTTGTTTGGTCGTCGGATCGAACCGGAGCGGGATCGGCTCCCCCACCGGTACGCGGCCCATGTTCGTCTCGCTCATCAGCGGTCATTGTTCCGGTACTCCCGGGGACGTCGATTCGCACCCCATGGCATTGACCGCGCTGCGCGCTGCAGCGGTCATCGTGAGCCGGGTGAGCCTGTCGCTGCGAAGTGTGGTGCCCCGGTATCCGAGGGAGTGGATCTATGGTGCGGCGCGGGCGTCTGATCGATCGGGCGACACCGCGGGCCGTTGATTGTTCGGCGACAATGGGCAGAGTATGGTGCCCGATACACTTCTCGCCACTCAGTCACCGTGCGCCGCAGATTGCCTGCGGGGTAGTTGATTTCGATATCAATGGATCTGCCCGGGGTGGACCGATGTCATGGGGGTCACTGATCGGTGTCGGCGCGTGCGGTCGGGGACTCCGCCAGGTGGGTGAGGGTCTCCCCCACTGCGGAGGCGAGTTCATCGTCGGTGGGGACGAGTTCCCTCACGGGTGCGGGCAGGGTGTCGTAGGTGTAGTCGGCGACCGCCAACGGTGCGGTGGTTCCGGCCAGGGAGTAGCGGACGACGTTGTCGTTTCGTCCGGCGCACAGCAGGATCCCGATGGTCGGTGCGTGCTTGTTGTGGTCGCGCAGGTTGTCGTCGATCCAGGAGACGTAAAAGCCGAGCTTGCCGACGTACTCGGGTTCGAACCGGCCGACCTTCAGCTCGACKACGACGAAGCGGGCCTGGATCCAGTTGAAGAACAGCAGGTCGATGTAGAAGTCGTCRCCGTCGACGTCGAAGTGGTACTGCCGGCCGACGAACGCGAAGCCGTGCCCGAGYTCGAGCAGSAACCGYTCCAACCGGGCCATCAGCGCCGCCTCGAGCTCACGCTCGGCGACCCTATCGGTCAGGTCCAGGAAGTCGAAGACGTACGGGTCGCGGACCAGTTGCTGCGCCAGGTCGGAGTCACCGGTGGGCAGGTGGTCGGTGAAGTTCGATGGTGCTGCCCCGATCCGCTGGTCGAGTCGGTTCCGGATCTGATGGGATAGGACGTTGCGGGACCAGCCCCGCTCGAACGCCGCCGCGGCGTACCAGTCGCGGGAGGCCTGGTCGTCGAGACGGTCGATCAGCACGGTCACGTGCCCCCACGGAATTTGTCCAACAGCTTGTTGGACGAATGCGCTCCGGGGCCATGCCGAGGCGATTTTCCTCATGTAATGCAGGTTGCTGCGGGAGAACCCGCGCATCTCGGGGAACTCCGTACGCAGGTCGACGGCGAGCCGGTCGATGACCTTGCTTCCCCACCCCTCGGCGGCCTGGCGGTCCAGGATCGCGCGGCCGAGGTCCCAGTACAGCAGCAGCAACTCGGTGTTGACCACCCGTGTGGCCCGGACCCGTGCTTGGCGGACCTGGGTTTTGAGGTGATCGAGGAAGTCGCGGTAGTCGTCGGGCAGCAGTGGAGAATCGCTCACCCGCCCATCCTCCCGTACGCCGGGGACACGACCGCGGGGGCGCCGTCGATCCGAACCATGCGAGAGGCTCCCGCGTAGGCGACCTACGGATCGATCGCGGGGGTAAGGAGCGTGGCCAGTTGTTTGCGGGCGCGGTGGATCCGGGTTTTCACGGTCGCCACGGTGACGCCTTGGTGTTCGGCGATGTCGGCGTAGGGCAGGGAGGCGAACTCGGCGAGCACGATGGCGACGCGGAAGTCTTCGGGGAGTTGGGACAGGGCGCGGCGGACCGCGTCGACGGTGGTGATCTGCTCGTCGAATCGGGGTGCGGGGTCTTCGAGCACGATGCCGTAGTCGCCATCGGTGTCGTCGAGGCTGTCGGTGTTCTTGCGGCGTCGGACGACGGCGAGGGCGGCGTTGGCGGCGATGCGGTGCAGCCAGGTGTTGAAGCGGGCGTCGCCGCGGAACTTGGGGAGGTTCTGCCAGGCGGCGGTGAGTGCGTCCTGCAGGGCGTCTTCGGCGTCGTGGGTGTTGCCGGTGATCTGCAGGCACACGTGCCAGGCGTTGGTGCGGTAGCGGCCGACGAGTTCGGCGAAGGCGTGGTGATCGCCGGCCCGGCACGCGGCGATCAGGTCCGCGTCGTCCATGTCTGGTCCCCCCGTGCCGTGATCACTGTCGTTGCCGCCCCCGGGCGCCGAGGGAATCGTACCCGCCGTCACATACAGCCGCCCGAGCCAGGAATGCGGTCCCAGACCGGGGCCCGGGGGTGGTGGGGGCGTGCTGGTTGGTCAGAGCGGGTCGATGTCGTGGTGCCCGCCGAGGTCGATGCCGGGATCGGCCCCGTCCTCGGCGCCGAGGGCGGACGGGTCGACGCTGTCGTCGCCGAGATCGAGATCCTGCCCGGCGGGTCGGTGCAAATCCGTGTCCTCGTCGGCGTCGGGTTCGAGGTTCAGGCCTGGGAGGTTGCCGTCGTCAGCATCGGCGTCGGTGTCGAGGTCGGCCTCGTCGTCGTCGAGCAAGATGATCTCGTCGTCCTCGGGCACGACCGGGATATCGTCCATCTCGGGGACGAGGTCGGCGTCGACGGGTGCGGTGGTGGGATCGAGGGCGACCTCGAGGGCGCGGGCCCACACATCGTCGGGCACGGGCGGCAACGCACCCGATACCCCCAGTGCCGCAAGGACGGAGTCGTCGTCGTCCACTGCTGCTCTCACCTCGTTTCCTCGAGTAGGTCGGCGCCGCCACCGACACCCACCCTGGTTGGATGCACCGGTGCGGCGAAAGGTTCCCGCCGATCGCCGGCATCGTTCCGATCACCGTCACCGGGGTCGGTGTGGCCTCTCCAGTGTGCACGCCCCACGCGTGGTCGGCTGGTAGCGGCTACCGCGACAGGTCGATCATCGCCCACCGGCGATCGGGTGCGGCCACCGCCGCCGCCACCGGGTCCGGGTGGTCGGCCAGGTCGGGATCGGGGGTGTCAGCGACCAGCAGTTTGTGACCCGAGTCCGCCCAGGCGTCCTCGAACTGGTCGATGGGCACCTCGAGTTGGTTGCCGTCCGGGGCGCCGGGATCGGAGAGGATGACCACGCCGCGGGTTTCGTCGATGCCGGCGACGACGAGGAAGTGGTCGGCCGTCTCGTCTTCCCCAGCTTCTTGATCGGGGTTCCAGATCTCCCCGGAGTCGACCATCGCGATTACCCCGTAGCCGTCCTCGAGCGTGGTTTTCAGGTCGTCGATCGAGCCGTCCTGCACGGTGCAGGGCACCCCTTGGTCTTCGAGGAGGATCTCGAGGTTCGGCAAGGTCATGCCCTGCGCAGGGTCGCCGTCCTGCATGAGTCCGAGTTCAAGGGCCCGGTCCACCAACTGTTGGGGGTCGTCGATGACGACGCCGGTGTACTGGGCGATCACCTGCGCGGCGCTCGATGGCCCGCAGTAGCCGTCGACCTGTTGGAAGAACCAGTTCACCGACCATTCCACCGGGTCCCCGTACATGCCGTCCTCGCCCGTTCCGTCGATCGGGGACTCCGGGGTGGTGCCCTGCTCGGCCGCCGGTTCGGGCGCGTCCTGCGGCGTCGGGGGTTCGGCGGGGTCCGGGTCGAGTGCGCTCAGGTCGATGACGGACAGATCCACCGGTCCCGGCCCGTCCGCGATGACCGCGAACGGGTCGTCGTCGACCGGTTCGGGGATCGCGTCGATAATCTCGTCGATCGGACCCGGTTCGCCGAGGTAGGCGTCGTCGGGTGGGATGGCGGACCAGGCTGCTGCGTCCAGATCCGCGGCGATGTCGTCCATTCGGTGCTCTCCCGGTGTGTGGTTCGGCCGCAACGTAAATCGTGGGCGGCGAGGTGCCCTGCACCCATCCGCCCAGCGGCAGGCTGGTGGGTGCCGACGGCACGGCGCCCCGATGCGGGAGTCAGGCCAGGTCGGTGGCCGTCGGGTCGGCCGGCGGCTCGGCCAGGTACGTTCCGGCCTGCTCGTGGTAGTGGTCCTCGGCGGGGATGAGGGCTTCGAACTGCTCGATCGATCCGAGGTGCCCGTCGGTGGCGGTGTCGAAGGATTCCTGGGTGCCGTCGTTGTCGGTGTCGGCGGTGCGCAGGTCGAAGGTGCCGTCACCGTTGGTGTCGACCAGGGTGTCGTTGGTGATGGAGTCGAGGTCGGTGTCGAGGAGGGCGGTGTCGAAGCGGCCGTCGCCGTTGCTGTCGATCAGGTGCACGTCCGGGTTGCCGTCGGCGGTGGTGTCGAGCCGGGAGTCGGTGATCCGGCCGTCCTCGATG
>NZ_JBFUHV010000171.1:0-31288 GCF_056402215.1 Rhodococcus sp. P4_B6
AACGGCCGCGAACCCCACTCGGCGAACGCGCGAGACGCAGCCACCACGGCCGCCTCCGCATCCTCGATCGTCGCCGGCACCAACTCCGTAATCACCTGCCCCGTCGCAGGATTGAACACATCGATGGCATCCGTCCCCGACCCCGGCACCCACCGACCACCAATCAAACACGCAGCCGTCAAATCCACATCGGTGATTGTCACTATTCAAACCCTCACTACTCGAAAATCGTTGGTAGGTGCCGCCGACGACCGCGACCGGTAAGACGACACCTGAAGGTCCTCGGTCAGACGTGACCGGCTACGCCCCCGCACCGGCGCCACCGACCACCATGGAGCCATATGTGCCCGTGGTCTACGACAGATCGACGACGACTGTCTTGAGCTCGAGATACTCGTCGAGACTCTCCTTGCAGGTCTCCCGACCCAACCCCGACTGCTTATGCCCACCGAAAGGCAACGCCGCATCCACCGTCTGATAGCAGTTCACCCAAACCTGACCCGCTTCGATTCCCGCGGCCACGCGGTGCGCGCGGCCGAGGTCCCGGGTCCACACCCCCGCACCGAGTCCGTAGTGCGAATCGTTCGCCAGCGMGAGCACCTCGTCCTCGGTGTCGAATGGCACAATCGTCAGAACCGGACCGAAGATTTCCTCCCGCAGGACTTTCGAGTCCGAGCCGACGTTCGCCAAGACGGTCGGCTCGACGAAATAGCCTTCGCTCCCCCACGCAGAGCCGCCGGTGACGATCTCGGCTCCTTCGCTGCGGGCGAGTTCGATGAAACCGAGCACCCGGTTCCGGTGCTCCGCCGAAATCAGCGGACCCATCTGCGACGCCGCATCCAAGCCGCGGCCCAACCGGATGCTGTCAGCCGCCTCGACCAGCCCGTTGACCACATCCTGGAACACCGAGCGGTGCGCGTACAGACGCGACCCGGCGACACAACTCTCACCCTGGCAGGCGAAGATCGCCAGCGCGGCCGATGGAATCGCCTTCCCCAGATCGGCGTCGCCGAAGATGATATTCGGTGACTTCCCGCCCAACTCGAGGGAGACGCGCTTGAGGTTTCCTGTGGCCGCCTTGATGATCGCCTTCCCCGTCGGACCCGAGCCGGTGAAACTGATCTTGTTCACGTCTGGATGCTCGACCAGGGCGGCCCCCACCGTCTCCCCGTATCCGGTGACGTAGTTGAAGACACCCTCGGGGAAACCGGCCTCCAGCACCAACTCCCCCAATAGTGCGATCGACAGCGGAGTCTGCTCGGCCGGCTTGACAACCACCGTATTTCCCGTCGCGAGCGCCGGCGCAATCTTTTTGACCGCCATCATCAAAGGGAGATTCCACGGCACGATGCACCCCACCACGCCGAGGGGCTCGCGCAGCGTGTACGCGTGATAGGGCCCGCCGAAGTTCGTCGGAAACGACACCGGGATCGTGTCCCCGGTGATCTTGGTCGGCCATCCCGCGTAATACCGCAACACATCGACCGAGAACGCCACATCGACGTATCTGGCCTCGCCGATGGTCATCCCCACATCGAGCGACTCCAACTCTGCGAACTCCGGCGCACGGTCCTCGATCAGATCCGCCAGCTTCCATAGCAGTTGGCCACGTTCCTGCGGAGTCAGCCGGCGCCAGGGGCCGCGGAATGCTGCGCACGCAGCCGAGACCGCGCGGTCGACATCCTGGGCGTTACCGGCCGGGACATGGGCAACGACCTCGCCGGTCGCGGGATCCTCCACCGCGATCGTTTCGGCAGTGGATGCGTCGACCCACTCGAAGCCGATCAGCATCCTCTCGGCCTTCTTGATGTTCGTCCTCAGTTCTTCACTGAGCAGCGTTGTGGGCATGGTTCCATCCTCATCTTCATCGCATTAATCAGGTTCTCGGCACTCTCACGAGGGAAGGTGCCGTCCTAAGCCGCCACACAGCCTGGCCAGTGCATGTGGCGGCCCGTATTTGGGAGCTCGAGGCGCGGGTAAGGCTCAGGCGTTCTGCAGCGCCTGCACCGCCGTAAAGTTCTTCATCAGCGGGAACACCTCACGACCCATCCGCTTGATGTCCTCCACGTAGTCCGGGAAGATCAGCATGTATCCAGCGACGTCGAGTTCGGCCCACTCGTCGAGCTGGCGCGCGATGCTCTCCGGGGAGCCGGTGATGAAATCTGTCGAAAACTGTACGAATCCCTTGGCGTCCACCCCGGCGAGGATCTCTGAGGTGCCGCCCTTGGCGGAATCGGTGGATGCCTGCCCGATCATGTACTCCATCACACCCCGATCCGGGCTGTCGATGTAGCTCTGCAGTTTTGCTTCCGCTTCCTCGTCGGTGTCAGCGAGGACAACACCCAATGCCACAAACGGCCGGATGGTCCGCCCCGCGTTCTCCATCTGCTCGTTGAACCTGCCCACGACCTCCTCGAGGGCGTCTACGCCTCCCCAGGCCAGGCGGAACGAGTAGTCGGCGTACTTCGTGGTGAATGCGATGGCGTCGTCCGAGGCGCCGGCGCACACGATGTTCACGTGATTGTCTGGCTTCGGGCCCATCCGCAGATCGTCATACTGGAAGTGCTTGCCCTTGAAGTTTGAGACGCCGTTCTCCCAGAGCTCGCGCACCACCTGGCAGTACTCACCCGCGTACTCCCAGCGGTAGTTGTTGTACTCATAGCCGGGCCACACTTTCATGACCTCGAGCTCGCGGGGGTGCCAGCCGCCGGGAACGATGTTGAGTGAGAAACGTCCCTCGCTGATCTGGTCGATCGTCACCGCCATCCGCGCCGCGATCGCCGGATGGATCGCCAGAATATTCACAGAGCCAATCAGCTTCATCGTCGTCGTGTCCCGGGCAAGGGCAGCCATCTGTGTCATCGACTCCAGTGCGTCGTCCCAAAACCCCGTCGTACCCCCGTGCCCGCGCAGCGCCGACAACGACAGGGCAAACGAGAACCCGTTTTCCTCACCCGCCTGGATGATCTCCCTCATGTGCGAGTACGTCGGCGAATACTGTGGAGCAGCCTCAGAAATGATGTAGCCATTCCGAGCACTGGGAATGAAAATACCGAACTCCATCGCAGGTGTTCCTCTCTTTGGCGACCCGCCTTCTCACGGATCGGTCGAATAATGCGCGGAGCCTCTGATTCGAGGGCAATCCGACTAGGACAAGACTTCGGATTCGGGCGTCCTGGGCAGGACGGTGTTAGTGGGGACGGGGAGCTGTTGTCGCCGTCATGTCGCGCCGTGGTCGTCGCAGAACCCTGCAGGAAGCATGTACAGCTTCAGCGTGCAGTTTGGGCACCGTGCTGACTTCGGCGGCGGCTCTCTTTCGGCGCGGGCTCTTCCTGTGCTTGTGCAGATTTTGTCTGTTCCGGTCGAGCGGTCTCACCGATGACTTCACGGTCGAGTCGTGCGTCGGGTCGACGACGTGTCGGTCGCACAGCCCGACATTTTCTTCGCGCGGTTCTACCGCTGGTTCCGTGAACGGATCGCGACGGCGTCGATCTCGACGCGGCAGTCGCCGGCGATACCGACGACGAGCGTCGTGCGCGCCGGGTACGGGCCTTCCCCGAAGACCTCGGTGTACGCGGTCCAGAACTCCTTGCGGTACGAATCGTCGGCCAGGTAACAGGTCGTCTTCACCACGTCCCGCAGCGTGCAGCCGCCAGTCTCGAGGATCCCCTGGATCTCTTCCAGCGCGATCTTCGTCTCGTTCGCGATGGTGTCGGCCTCCGGCTTACGGCGCAGCGTCTCCAGATCCAGTGCCATGCCGCCGCAGAACACGTAGTCCTTGGTCGCCACACCCGGATTCATTCCGAACCGAGGGTAAGAAAGGTCTCCGGGGTTGAGGTATTCCGTCATTGTTGTTCCTTCCGTGAGGGCTTCGTCGATCACTGCGCAGTCGCGAGCGTGGAGTCGAGCTTGCGCACCTCAGGCATGACGTCGGCCGCGAACAACTCTAGGGAACGATCAACCTCGTCATGTGCCACACCGGGAAAGCCCATCTGCAGCAACCAATTCTGAATTCCATGCGACCTGGTCAGCCGGGTCATCTTCTCGGTCACACTCGCCGCGGACCCGATCATCAGGTGATCGCGCTCCATCAGCAGATCGAACGGATCCATCTCTTTGAACCGCGGATCCTCCGGATCTTCGTCGGCGTCGAGCCACACCCCGATGCCACGGACCCGGCACACGAACTCGAAGAACTCCACCACACTCGCCTCGGTGACCCGGCGCGCCTGCTCATCGGTCTCGGCGACGTAGCACAGTCGCAGCACCCCGACATCCTCCCCCAGGTCCGGCGTCGTGCCCGTGACCGCCGCCTTCTCGTCCCGATAGAGGTCGAGCAGATTGCGCAGCACCTGACCGGTCGGATACCAGGTAATCGGCTTGAGACCCTTCTGCGCCGCACCACGGAACCCCTCCACCGACTCGGTCACGGCGAACAGCGGCGGCATCGGCTGTTGGAACGGCTGCGGCGTCATCCCGAACGCCTTCAGGTAGCCCTGCTCGTCGACCCAGCCCTCCGGCATCGGCGCCCCTGGCGAGTGAATGAACTTCGTCCGCGGCTCCGGGAACGTGTACCGCTCTCCCGACCAACTGAACAGATCCTCCGTCCAGATCCTGCGGACGATCTCCAGGTTCTCCTCGAAGATCGCCCGGCTGTTGTCCGAACCATTCCACCGACTCGCCGCAGGATTGAGGTTCATCACCTCGATCGGCAGAATTCCCCGACCGAACGCCACATCCAACCGGCCCTCGCTGAAGTGATCGAGCAGCGCAAGATCCTCCGCCACCCTCAGCGGATGCCACAACGTCAGCGACACCGCAGCCATCCCGAACCGGATCCGGTTCGTCCGAGCGGCCAGATCAGTCGCCAGCATGATCGGATTCGGGCTCGCATCCGTTCCATCGGTGTCGAAATGATGCTCGCCCAACCAAATCCGGTCGAACCCCAACTCGTCCGCCATCACGGCATGACGCCGCGTCGCCTCCAGCACCTCATGCCAGGACAACTCGCCCGAACGGTTTGTCAACGCATACAGCAGATCGATTTTCATTTCACTCCAAGTTCATTGGCTCTCGCCGATATTTCAGGCAAGGACCGTGTTGCATTTCCAAGCCCGTACCCGAAGGCTGACCTCGGGGCCCAACCATTCAGGTGATGCCCATCACATGAGAATCGCTGCAGCCACGCCTTGGTGCCAGCGGGAAATTACCTATCCGCTACCTATTGGCCGTACCCACGTACTACGTAGGTGGAGATGGTGAGGGTGGGTGCCCTGGTATGCCCAGGTCGCCGGCTGGTCGGCAGCGGCCACCCGCCCATGTCAGTTCTATGGTCCCCTTCCTGGGACGCGGGCGCATGCGGGAAGATCGGGTGCGGTCTCTCACCGAGGTCGATCATTCTTGGCGCCGGTGAGCCCGAATATCGGTTTGATCCGGGGAGCCGATGGTGGGGCCGCGTTGTTGCCATGACCACGAGGGTCCACCTATTGTCTGTACCTGTTCGGTTCCTGCGGGCGGCCGCGTTCATGCAATCGGTTTTGTGGGAACGATTTTCGTCATCGATGGGTCGCCGATGTCGAACTGTTCGTGGAACGGGTCGCGGCGCTGGATCTCGGCAAGGCCGTTCTCGAGGCGTGTGTGCGGGTGCCGCACCCACAAGCGGCCCGGTAGGCGAATGCCGGAGCTGCGCGGTTACCGCACGGCCACCGCACGTTGTTGGTGATGGTGGCCTGGTTGCGGCACTGGCACGTGCGGCGGGTGGTGATGGAATCCACCTGCACCTACTGGAAGGGCGTGTACTAACTTGCCGAAGCCGAGTGCTTTGACTGCTGGCTGGTCAACGACAGTCGACGGCAAGCCCGGACGGACCCTCGGGGCGACTCTCACGTCCTGCGCGGCCGGCTGGCACCCCGCACACCGGCACTTCGGACCAGCCACTTCCCTCGGACCAGCCACGGGCCACTTTGCCGCCGGACATGCGCCCTCACTTGACCAGAGAGACGCCGTCTAGATCGCGGGCCTCTGGATCTGGACAGCCATTCGAGTAGGTGCACGAAAGCCGGCGACCGGCACGCGGACAGTTTCCTATGTCCACGAGTGACCTCTGTGGTCGCACAGGGTGCGGACATGGTGCCGCTGTCAGCGCGTCAATTGGGATCACCAAAGACGCGCACTCGCCGTGCGGACGGTCCGTTCTCGGATCAGCCCCAGCTCGGACGAGAACGTGGCTCAGCGGCCGGGTTTCTGTTCGTGGACCCACGCGGCAAGTTGCGTACGCGAGGTGAAGCCGAGTTTGACGAGAGAGTGCTCGACGTGACCTTCGACGGTGCGTTGGGAAATTACAAGCCGGTCGGCAATTGCCCTGTTACTCAGTCCTTCGGCGACCAGCTCAGCCACTTGTTGCTCGCGTCGGGTGAGGCTGAGGGCCTCGCCACTCGTCGCGGGCACCTCGGTCCGCGTTTCTTCACCCAAGGCGTAGGCAACCGCCGCGTCCGCGCTCAGCGCTGCGCCTCGCTTCATTGCGGCCTCAAATGCTCTTTCACCGAGAGAGGTTCGAGCGTGCTGCCGAGACTTCTCGTGCAAAGTGGCAGTGTTTGTCAGAGCGGGTGCGCGACCACCGGTAGCGCTGAACAGCACGTCCGCAGCGCCCAGCAGCACCGTGGACCGTTCCGGCCTCTGTTCGACGTCGGTCCACGCAAATTGCTCGAGCGCCCAGGCGTAGCTCAGCTGACTTCCCACCATCCGGGACAGCCGCAGACCGTCCTCGAGGAGCGCGGTTCCACGCTCACGTTCTCCGTGCTGCCACATCGCGAAACCATAGTCACACAGCGCCATTGCTCGCCATATTCTTTCTTCCCGCGACTCGGTGAGCGCGATGAGCTCCTCGTAGCTCTCTGTAGCTCGCTGGATGTCGCCGGTCATCTCGAAGGCGAGCGCCAGCCAGACCAGTGCCGGCACCAGCTGGTTGAGATCGTCTTCGGGACGGAAGACGTTGATCGCGTTCTCGAGGCTGGCGATACCTGTCCGAAGCTCTCCGTTGGAGACGGCGAGGCACCCCTCCGCGAAGGCGACCAACGCATCGAGGTCGGCATCCCCGACCCGGGCAGCCAGCAGTCGTGCCTGGTCCGTCGATACGGTGCCGGCGGCAACGTCGCCCTGCAACGCGGCCAGCATGCTGCTGGTGCACAAAGCCTCGATCCGGTCGAAGGGTTGCTGATCTTCCTGACTCGTGAGTGCACGATCGAGCCAGTGACGGCCTTCGCTGAACAACCCTCGCACGAACCAGAATTGATACATCGCGGTGACGATGCGCATGCCCGCTTCTGCCTCGCCGTCCTCGCTGAGGCAGAACTCTATCGCGTCGCGCAGATTCGGCTGCTCACGCTCCAGTCTGGCGATCCACTCCACCTGCAGTGGACCGATCCATTCGGTCTTCGCGCGGAGCACGAGTTGCTCGTACCAATCTCTATGCCTTTTTCGAAGCTCCCAGTATCCGCCGGCTTCGTGTAGTTTCTCTCGTCCGTATTCACGAATCGTGTCCAGCAGTCGATACCGCACCACCGAGCCGACCTCGTCGCGGATCAAGACCGACTTATCGATCAGAGACGTGAGCAGATCGAGTAACTCTCCGTCAGGCGGGTCCGCGGCGAGGACCCCCTCGGCAGCGTCGAGCTCAAAACCACCGGCGAACACCGCCAGCCGAGCCCATAACCACTGTTCCTGCGACGAGCACAGGTCATAGCTCCAGTCGATGCACAACCTCAAGGTCTGCTGCCTCGTCGGTGTTCCTCTGCCGCCTAGAGTGAGAAGTCGGAGTCTGTCGCCGAGGCGCTCCCTTATCTGCTCGACCGACATCGCCCGCAATCGTGCCGCCGCCAGTTCGATCGGCAAGGGCAGGCCTTCCAGACGCCGGCAGATTTCAGCCACCGTGCCCATGTTGTCCTCGGTGAGCCTGAAACCCGGCACTGCGGCACCCGCACGCTGCTCGAACAGGGTCACCGCGTCATATCGGGAAATCTCGCGTAGCGTCGCCGTCGATCGCGTCAGCTCCGGCAGCGACAGCGGGGGTACTCGAACCACCACTTCCCCACGAATGTCGAGAGACGCACGGCTCGTGGCGAGGATTTGGACACCCGGGCACGTCCGCAGTACGACCTGTGCAACACCTGCAACTGCCTCGACTAGATGCTCGCAATTGTCCAGGACTAACAGGATCCTTTTTTCCGCCAGCTGTTCGGTGAGCACAGTCATGGGCGGCCGGACGGAGTGATCCTGTAAACCCAGCGCACCCGACACAGCCTGTCCGAGCAGGTCCCCGTCGTGTAGTTCACCCAGTTCGACGAACCAGACACCGTCGTCGTATGTCCTGCGCGAGACGTCGCCGATCCGCAGGGCGAGCCGGGTCTTGCCCACGCCGCCGGCGCCGATGAGAGTTACCAGCCGCGATCCGGACAGCAGTTGGCGGGTGTCTGCCAGCTCATGCCGACGGCCGACGAAGCTGGTCAGGTCCAGTGGAAGATTTCCGGATTTGCCTCGCCTCGACTTGGCATGCACTCCGATGTGCGCGGGGGGCTCATTTTCGGGCATGGCCGCATCCATTATCGAACCGGCACATTACGGAGGAGGCTGAATTGACGGGCGCGTCCGATGCGCCGAGCCGATCAGCCAATCCGAAAGAAGTCGGCCGTACAGTCATGCGCCACCTCTTGACAAATCGTGCCCGCTATACGATGTACGTTCTACAGCCTGGTGACGGCGAGTTCAACTCCACTGGCCCGCTCGACTGCGGGCGTCACCGCGGTGATGGCCAGTCCCGCGAGATTCACGCGTCGCCCCGGTCGTCGGATGCAGCGAGGGAGTTCCCTCGTGAACGGACTATCCGTTCCGATTCCAACGGTCGGCTAGCAGTCCGATTTCACGGCGGGCGTTCCGACCCGATCGAGCAAGCACGCAGCGCACCCGGCCGACGTTTTCCTTTGCTGTGACGAGCCGGGCTATTGCTCAGCCGAAGGCGGTGATGCTGTGCTCCCACGCAGGTGTCGCCGGCGGGCACAGGTCGGGGAGGTCGTGCCCCATCCGGTCCCGTTTGGTCTGCAGGTAGCCCAGATTGTGGCCGTTCGGCCGCGGCATCAGCGGTACACGTGCGACCACCTCGATGCCCGCATCCTGCAGACACGTCACCTTCTGCGGATTGTTCGTCAGCAATCGCACAGACCCGATACCCAGGTCCCGCACGATCTGCGCAGCCGTACCGTAGTGCCGGGCGTCGACGGGCAGACCGAGATCCAGATTTGCATCGACGGTGTCCCGGCCGAAGTCCTGCAGACTGTAGGCCTGCAGCTTCGCCGCCAACCCGATGCCGCGCCCCTCGTGCCCGCGCAGATAGATCACCACACCGCGGCCCTCGCACCGGATCCGCTCCATCGCCTCGGTCAGTTGCGGCCCACAATCGCAGCGACACGATCCGAAGACGTCACCGGTCAGGCACTCCGAATGCACTCTTGTCAGCACCGGGCCGGCATCGGAGATGTCGCCGTGCACCAGCGCGATGTGCTCGGTGCCGTCGGTTTCCACGCGATATCCGAAGGCAGTGAAGTCGCCGTGCCGTGTCGGCAGCCGGGTCGCGGCGACTCTCTCCACGAGTAACTCGTGCCGGCGCCGGTATCCCACCAGGCTGTCGATGGAGATCATCGCCAGACCGTGGGTGTCGGCGAAGTCCCGTAGGTCAGGAGCCCGTTTCATGGTGCCGTCGTCGTTGACGACTTCCACCAGCACACCGGCCGGGGCCAACCCCGCCATCGTGGCCAGATCCACTGCGGCCTCGGTATGGCCGCGCCGCACCAACACCCCGCCCTCGCGGTAGCGGAGCGGGAATACGTGACCGGGCCGCGTCAGGTCCGAGGGCACCGAGCCCGCATCGGAAAGGACCCGAGCCGTCCGTGCCCGATCGGCCGCAGAGATCCCCGTGCTCACACCGTCGGCCGCGTCCACTGACACCGTGTACGCCGTGCGCATTCGGTCCTGGTTGTGCGGTGTCATCAACGGAATGTCCAGCCGGTCGAGCATCTGAGGCGCCATCGGCACACAGATCACCCCACTGGAATACCGAATGGTGAACGCCATCAGCTCCGGTGTGGCCTTCTCCGCGGCGAAGATGATGTCACCCTCGTTCTCCCGGTCCTCGTCGTCGACGACCACGACCGCCTTACCGGCCGCGATGTCGGCGATCGCCCGCTCCACACTGTCCAGACGGACTCTGTCGCTCATGGGAGTGCTCCTGCCTTCTCAATGGGAGGGGCGGGACGCTCTAAGAAGGGCGTCCCGCACCCGTCAATCTCTTTCCAGAATGAGTGCGTTTGCCATGCCGCCCGCCTCGCATACCGTCTGCAACCCGCGTCGCTGGTCGGCGTCCTCCATCGCGTGCAACATCGTTGTCAGCAACCGGCAACCAGTCGCTCCGAGCGGATGACCGAGCGCGATCGCTCCCCCTCGCGGATTCAGGCGGTCGATGTCGACCTCGAGATCCGACTGCCACGCCAGCGGCACCGAGGCGAAGGCCTCGTTGACCTCGAAGTGATCGATCTGATCGATGCCCAGACCGGTCCGGGCCAGAATCTCCCGTGTCGCCGCGATCGGCGCCGTCAGCATCATCAACGGATCGTCACCGCAGGCGTAGAAGGACCGGAGTCGGGCTCGGGGATGCCAGCCCATTCGTCTGGCTGCCCGTTCGCTGGCGATCAGCACCGCGCTGGCACCGTCGGTCAATTGGGACGAGTTCGCCGGTGTGACGTGCCATCGCAATTCCGGGAACCGGTCGGCGTGCGCCTCGGTGCGGAAGGATGGTGTCAGCGCCCCGATCGAGTCGAGGGTGGTACCGGGACGAATGGTCTCGTCCCGGTTCACCGTCTCATCCGTGGCCGGCACGCGAATGGGCACGATCTCGCGCACGAAAGCACCTGAGGAGTCCGCCCGTGTTGCGAGTTGATGTGAACGCGCGGCGAACTCGTCGAGTTGTTTCCGGTCGAGATTCCACCGGTGCGCGATGAGTTCGGCTGCGACACCCTGGGGTAGCAGTCCCGGAGCGTACCGCTCGTTCACCGAGGGACCGTAGATGTCAGCACCCTGACGATTCGATCCCATCGGCACACGGCTCATCGACTCGACGCCGGCCGCGATCACGATGTCGTAGGACCCCGCCATCACGCCTTGCGCCGCGAACTGCAACGCCTGCTGACCGGAGCCGCACTTGCGCTCGATGGTCACGGACGGCACCTGTTCCGGCAGCCCCGCCGCCAGCCACGCCATCCGCCCGATGTTGCCGGACTGCTCGGACGACTGCGTGACACACCCGACCAGAAGATCGTCGACCTCGCCGGGATCCACCGCCGTTCGCTCCACCAGCGCGGAAACCACCTGCGCCAGCAACTCGACCGGATGAACACCGGCCAGTGCGCCAGCCGGGCGGGCTCGGCCCATCGGCGACCGGACCGCGTCGATGACGACCGCGGAGTTCATGTCGCGCTCCCACCGGTGCGCCGCATGGTGCTCACCATCGGGTAACGACCAACTTCTGATCGGTGAAGAAATCCAACGGCGCCGCACCACACACATGCAGGTCACCGTAGAACGAGGCACCGTACCCTCCCATCGTCACATTCGCCGGCGGCGCCGGAAACGCATTGATCCCGACATTGCCGGCCCGGACACCACGCTCGAACTCCGCCGCCACCGCACCMGASCKGGTGAACACCGCTGCAGCGTTACCGAACTCGGTGTCATTCGACAACGCGATCGCCTCCGCGAGCGTGTCCACCCGATGCACATTGATCACCGGACCGAACAACTCCCGACCCTCCACCCCGTGCCGCGGATCCAAATCGGCAACGATGGTCGGCCCGATGAAATAGCCGTTCTCCGACCCCGCCCCACCCACCGGCTTCACGTTCCGACCATCGAGAACGAACGTCGCACCCAGATCCTGCGCCTCCCCCAACGCCGCCAGAATCCGCTCCTTGCTCTCGGCGCTGACGACCGGGCCCATCGTCACACCCTCGTCCATACCGTCGCCGACCACCAACTGATCGGCCAACGCCACCACACGGTCCATCAGATCGCCGTAGACGTCACCGACCACCACCACCCGACTCCCCGCCAGGCAACGCTGACCCGCCATCCCATAGGACGAGGACACGATCCCGGCCGCCGCCTTGTCGAGATCCGCATCCGGGGCCACCACGATCGGATTCTTCGCACCACCGTTGGCCTGCACCCGCTTCCCGGCCGCTGCCGCCGCCCCGTAGATCGCCCGCGCCGTCGGCGATGACGTGATGCACGACACCGCCGCCACCGACGGGTGGGCGATCAGGTGCTTGACCACATCCGCCCGGCCGTGCACCAAGTTCAGCACCCCATCCGGCAGACCCGCCTGCTGCAGCAACCGAATCGCCGCGGTGGACGCGAGCGGATCCTGCTCGGACGCCTTGATGATCAACGCATTACCGGTGACCAGAGCCCACGCCGAGAACTGCACCGTGTTCATCACCGGGAAGTTCGACGGCGTCACCGCCACACACACCCCCAACGGCTCCCGCACCCGCCGCGCATCCACACCAGTGGTGACGTTCACCGCGTCGCTGTGATACAGCATCGGAGCGGCAATCGCCGTCTCCAAGAAATCAACAGCCCGCCCCACCTCACCGCGCGCCTCATCCAACGTCTTACCCTGATCGATCGTGATCGTGCGCGCCAACGACTCGACATTGTCCTCGAGGATCACCTTCATCCGATACAAGAACCGCACCCGCTCCGACAACGGCCGCGAACCCCACTCGGCGAACGCGCGAGACGCAGCCACCACGGCCGCCTCCGCATCCTCGATCGTCGCCGGCACCAACTCCGTAATCACCTGCCCCGTCGCAGGATTGAACACATCGATGGCATCCGTCCCCGACCCCGGCACCCACCGACCACCAATCAAACACGCAGCCGTCAAATCCACATCGGTGATTGTCACTATTCAAACCCTCACTACTCGAAAATCGTTGGTAGGTGCCGCCGACCGGTGCGATCAGGACCCCGCCCGCGTCCAGTCGATCGACATACTCGAGAATCCGGTCGACGACCTGATCCGGCGTTCCCCACACCTGGAGATCGGCGAGGAAGTCACAGAAGCCGTCGACTCCGTGCTTCTCGATGTTGCGGCTCAGCCCGGCGTAGTACTCGTAACCCTCAATTTTCGCGAAGCCGACGTTGTCGAATTCGTAGTGCTCGACGGTCGACTCGGCGTATCGCCGGAGGTAGACATCTCGCATCTGCCGGGCCTCGGCTTCTGTCTCTCCTACTCCGACGAAGACGCAGATAATCGGCTTGGCCGGCTCCTCGCCGTTGATCTCGAGGTAGCGGGCGCGGTAGTCGCGCATCTCGGCTTCGGCTTTGTGCCAGGGCTTCTGTGCGATGACCATGAGTCCGACCTGCAGACTTGCCATGAGGTCGATTGATTGCGGAGACACCGCCGATGCGAAGGTGCGACCGCGGAACGACGCGTACGGCGCGGGGCGCAGGTCCATGGCCGGCTGTTTGTACAGTTCGCCGTCGGCCTCGATGACTCCGGACTCGAGACCGTTCAGGATCGCTTCGGCATACTCCGCGAAGAGCCTGCGAGACTTGCCCATCTCCACCCGGAAGCCGTCGAACTCCACCCGGCCGAGACCTCGGCCTATGCCGAGCATCGAGCGGCCGCCCGAGAGATGGTCGAGCAGGATGAAGTTCTCAGCGGTTCGAACCGGGTCTTGCCAGGGAAGAACGGACACCATCGTCCCCAGCTTGACCGTCGACGTCTTGGCCGCGAGCCACGAGAGGAACTGCGGGACATCGGGCGTCATGCCGTAAGCAGTGAAGTGATGTTCCGGCGTCCATACCGAATCGAATCCGGCGGACTCTGCCCGCACCGCGAGATCCAGCTCGTTGCGGTAGGTCTCCGCGTCCGAGACGTTTCCGTCGATGTTCTGAAATACGAGAGTGATGCCGGTGTGCATCTCTCCTCCTTCGTCGAGTAGTGCGATCGGTCCTACCGACCGGTTGGTACGTAGTGTAGCGACCGAAACCTCGGGGCGCCAGAGGCAAATCACCGTCGAATCAGCTGATTCGTGGGACCGCGCCCGGAATCACCCCGCGGGTCTGCCGCACAGCAGATCGGCGGCCTTCTCACCGATCATCACGGTCGCAGCATTCGTGTTGCACGAGACGATGCTCGGCATGACCGACGCATCTGCGACGCGCAACCCGTCGACGCCGCGCACCCGAAGGTGCGGATCGACCACCGCCGTCGCGTCAGTGCCCATGCGACAGGTTCCCGAAAGGTGAAAGAAGCTGCTGATACTGTCGTGTATCGCCTTCTCCAACTCCGGGCGGTCGAGGCGAAGTAGTGCGGGGGCGTCGGAAGTGCCACCCCATTCGTCGAATGCGCTCGTCTCGGCGAGTGTGTTCACCACCTCGATTCCGGCGATGAGCTGTTCGATGTCGTACGGGTCGCTGAGGTATTTCGGATCGATCAGCAGCGGCGCCTCCGGGTCGGACGACGCCAGGCGAATGCTTCCGCGGCTTCGCGGGCGCATGTGCCCGATCCCGAAGGTGAAACTGTTCGCGGCTGGCCGTTGCCACGGCGTGTGGTAATCGACCTGGATCTGCACGATTTGCAGCTCCGGCCGGGTCTGAGACGGGTTCGTCTTCGCGAACAGCGTCGACTCGGCGTAGTTGCCACTCGGTGGGGGCAGCTGTCGATCCGCGCGCATCCGGACTCCCGCCAGCAGGATGTGGTCCTGCAGGTTCAGGCCGACCTCCGGCGAATCGATCACCGGTTGCACGCCGACCGACTCGAGGTCTCGGACCGGTCCGACGCCCGAATGCAGCAGCAGCCGCACGGAATCGACTGCACCGGCGCACAAGACAACCTCGCCCGCCGCCGCGGGCCGGATCGAGTGACCGTCCCAGGCGTACTCCACCCCGCGACAGCGATCGCCCACGATGACGAGGCGTCGACAGATCGCCCCAGTGCGAACTGTCAGATTTGTCCGGCCGAGCGCCGGCCTGAGGTAGGCGCTCGCGGTGCTCTGTCGCCGGTTCCCACTGATCAGCAGCTCATGGCACGCTGCCCCGAGTAACTCGCCACTGTTGAGGTCTGCTGCGACGGCGTGCTGCGCCTGCCGCGCGGCCTCGACGTGGGCGAGTGACAACGGGTGGGGCGAGTCGATCGGCCGCGGCGCCAGTGGTCCGCCCCGACCCCGGAATCGGGGGTCGCCATCGGGGACGTCCTCGGAGCGCATGAAGTAGGGCAACACCGAGTCGTAGTCCCAACCCTCAGCGCCCTCCGCAGCCCACGAGTCGTAGTCGACTCGGTGTCCCCGCAGGTGCGCCATGACGTTGATCGAGCCCGAGCCGCCCAGGACCTTGCCGCGGGTCGCGGGGACCGTCCGCCCGAGAGCCTTCTGCGGAACCGTCGCGTAGTTCCAATCCAGCTCGCTGCCAGCCAAACTCGGCCAGGCACCTGGGTTCTCGATGTCTGGTCGTCGCTCGGAGCCGCCGGCCTCCAGGAGCAGGACCCGGACCTCGGGATCCTCGGTGAGTCGCGCAGCAATGATGCACCCGGCGGTTCCGCCGCCGACGACGATGTAGTCGTAGGTGTCCATGATGCTCTACCGCCCGACCCCGACCGGCTGCACCGCGCCCGCCATCACGGTATTCGCGTTCGGAACTTCACCGAGTAGTGTTGCTGGCATGATCCAATCCTCAATGTCGTACGGATAGAAAGGTTCTCATCGTTCTCAAGAACGGAGCACCGATCTCGGATATCTCGCGGAACGACCGCCTGAAGTCACTGATTCAGGCTGGAGCGCGTCCGGTGCGTGAGGCTTCTCGACAACAGTGGAACGCCTTCCAGCCAGGAAGCGTGCCGCCGGCTCAACAGATAAACGAAGTTCATCTGCGCTTACATACTAACCGGGCGGTACGTAACGTTGTGAGATGACGTTACCGCACTACGCGTCAGGGGGTCAAGAGATCGTGACCGTATTACTGGGACCGCGGTTCACCCGGATACCGCGAACCCGCCGCATCACGGTAGGCGCTAACGAGTACGGCCTCCACGAAGGGACAATCGTGGAGGCCGGGTGGTCGAAGAGTGCAGCTCAGGCGTCCGCTGGTCGCTCGATCAGTCCGTCGATGAGGATGTCGGCGTAGATGGTGCCGATTTCGCGGGGGGTTACCGAGCCCTTCAGGTCCAGCCAGACGTGTGTCCACGCCCCCATGCCGATGATCCCGAATGCCACCAGTCGTGCCGGGCCCTTTTTTCGGAACACACCCTCCTGCATCCCGCGCTCGATCACGTCGACGAAGAAGCGCTCGAACTCGTCACGCTTCTGCTGGATCTCGGCGAAGACGTCAGTGGGCAGGAACTTCCGTTCCTGCATGAACACCGTGATCTCCGCCTTGTAGATCGACATCGGTTCGAGTAACGCCTCGGTGATCAGTCGTCGCAGGATCTGATCCGGACTCTGTTCCTTGTCCGCCATGACACTGCGCGCACGCCCGAGCTGATAATTGATGAACTCGTCGTGCACCCGGTATAGCAGGTCTTCTTTGCTCTCGAAATGGTGATAGAAGGCGCCCTTGGTCAGCTCCGCTGCATCGACGATGCTCTGGACAGACGTTGCCGCGTATCCGTTCCGCTCGAAAAGTTCGACCGCGTTCTCGAGCAGGGCACGCCGAGCTCCCTCGGGGTCGCGGACCCTACGGCCGCTCGTCTTGCCACTCGAAACCTTCGGCCTCGCCATGAAACTTCCTCCCTGGCTGTTCAGCCCGCCGTCCATCGCCGAGTGCGCCTTCCATCTCGAACACTCTGCGCGGAGCGGGTAGGCGCGATGCTACGGCACGTCCAGTACACCCACGGCTTGTCGGCGTACCGATCAATTATACATTCGTACCAGTCGGCATACTATGCGCCCGGCCGACCTATCGAGAGGCTTCGGGGCCGGGGAGGTCCCGAAGGATCTGGACTGCCGTCATCGCGGTGGGCCAGCCGGAGTAGAACGCGAGGTGAGTGGCGACTTCCACGAGTTCGTCGACGGTGAGGCCGTTGTCCAGTGCCGTCCGCAGATGGAAGGGCAGCTGCTCGGAGCGGTAGAGAGCAACCAAGGCAGCGACGGTGATGAGGCTTCGGTCTCGAGGTGTCAGTTCACGACGTTTCCAGATGTCGCCGAACAAGGTGTCGTCGGTGAGTTCGGCCAGCTTCGGAGCGAACGAACCGAGTGCCCGTCGGGCGGGGCCGGGCATATCGGGCATGATTGTTCCTTCGAGGTACTTGGGGCCGCGGCGTCGCCGGGTGTCCCGCGTTCATTTACGCCGGCGCAGTGCGCAGTGCGCGGTGCGTTCGTCAGCGAGGCACCTTCCCTGGACAGCCAGGTGCTGACCGTGTCCGTGAGGTGGTCGAGTTCGGAGTCCACGACGTAGAGACTCCGAGTGGGCACGACGGCACCCAGTTCGACCAGCAGCGGACGGAGGTGGACCTCGCCGGCCATGGCATGGTGTGGGGCACCGCCCACCATCACAGGCACCGCTACGACGCCGTCGAGTGAGACGGAGCCGAAACGGTCGAAGAAGGATTTGAGCAGGCCCGTGTAGGTCGCCTTGTAGGTCGGCGACGCGACGACGAGAGTGTCGACTCCGCTGACGAGCTCCATGTCCCGTTGCACCGTCGCGGAGTCGGGGTCCAGAACGTCCCCGCCGTGCATCGCCAGATCGACGACAGGGCCGACCCTGCCTCCGACCGCATCGGCAACTTGACGGCCCACCTCCAGTGCGACGGTTGCCGTCCGCGATGCCGGCCGCGGGTTTCCGACCAGAACGCCGACTGTGATGTCGCTGTGCGACATGGACTCTCCTCGATTGATCGTCAACGAGTATCGGTTCATACCTGCGATCCGACGGCCGTGAAGAATTCCCGGCGCGCATAGGCCAAGGCATGGCAATCCTCGCGCACTCCCCCGTCGACCACGGCACCGACCACGATCGTGTGATCGCCGGCCTCGACCATCTGCTCGACCCGGCACACTGCGAACGCCGCGGTGTTCTCCGCGAGCACCGGCCCGCCCAGTCCTCCGTCCGGGGCCGACCATGCATGTCCGTCGAACTTCGAGTCCGACTTGACCGCGAAGGCCAGCGCGACGCTCTCGTGGCCGTCGGCGATGTAGTTGACGGTGAAGGATCCCGACGAACGCACCGCCTGCAGGGTGTTCGACCCGTGGTCGAGGCATGCGAGGACGAGCGGGGGATCCAGCGAGACGGAGCACACCGCGGACATCGTCAGACCCTGGTGCCTGCCGTCGTCACCGGTGGCAGTGACGACTGTGGCGGGGCCTGGTGCATACGCCATGATGTCTTTGAACTTGCCCAGGTCGATCATTGTTCGTTTCTCCTAGCTGGATCGGGATGACGTGGTGCGGCCCGCGGCGCGAATCGCGTCCTGGACACCGGGGTTGTACGCACTGGCTGCCTGAGCCCAGGACTCGAATCCCAGCGTCACGTCGAAGGAATTCTCGGCGGCGAGATTCACGGCTTGTTTCATGTCGCGAGCGAGCGACGGCTGCAGATCCGCGACCGAATGTGCGAGAGTCAACGCTTCTCCGAGCGGGTCCTCGGCGTAGACGTCTGCGAGTCCCTCGTCATGGGCTTGCACGCCGTCGAGTGTGCGGCCGAGGAGAACCGTGCGCAGTGCACGTCCCCGCCCCAGCTTCTGCGTCAGGAAATAGGTGCATCCGCCTCCCTGATGCAAGCCCAATTTAGCAAAGGTGGCGCCGAATCTGGCGTTCGGCCCCGCGATGGTGATGTCGCAGGCCAACGCGAGATTCAACCCGGCACCGATCGCATGACCGTTGACGGCGGAAACCGTGGGGTATGGAAGCTCCCGCAGCCACAGGAAGCTCTTGTAGTACGACAGTTGACGGGCCCGCATGCTCGACGGGGTCGCGCCGTTCACGCCGAAGATCGCCATGAGATCCGCCCCGGCACAGAAGGAGGTCCCGGATCCGGTCACCACCAGGCACCGCGTTTCAGTGTCGGTCGACAGCTGGTCCGCTGCGTCGAGTAGCTCGAGGCGCATGGCGGGGCCGATGGCGTTCCGCTTCTCCGGGTCGTCGAGTACGAGAACCCGGACGCCGTCGTCGTGGCGCTCGATGCGAATTTTATCGAATTCTGTCATTTCTCAGTCCTTCTGCGAGGTTCCGGTCGACACCGATGAACGTGGTCCGACCGTCGGCGTTCGTTACCGACTCAGCCTGCGTCGGGACGTACCGCGACGGCCTCGATCTGAACACGCAGGTTCGAGGCGATACCGAGGACGAACGTCGACCGTGCCGGGTACGGTCCCTCACCGAAAGCGCCCTTGTATGCATCGAGGAACTCGAAGCGATATGCCTCGTCCTGCAGGTAGCAGGTGGTCTTGACGACGTCTCGCAGTGTGAGGCCTGCGTCCGCCAAGATCCTGGAGACGTTCTCGAGGCAGATCCGGGTCTCGTCGGCGATCGATTCCGCCTCCTTACGCCTCGCCATCGTCTCGGGGTCGATCGCCAGACCCGCGGCATAGACGAACACGTCGGTCGCGGTACCGGACGACAGGCCCTGCGGGCTGAAATCTCCCAGGTCGGCTGGATTCAAGTAGTCGATCATTTCGACCTCGTCTTTCGTTTGTACGATCTGGTTGGGATCTGTCTTTCTCGGGTTCAGCCCTGTCTTTGGCCGTCCCAGTCGCGAGGACCGCCTGTTTCCTTTGCGGCGCTCACGCCGTGCGTAGGTCGACGGTCCGGGTCTCACCGAGTGCGCTGACGGACAGCGCAGCCACGATGCACAGCGCGGAGATCATCACGGAAACCGCGATGCTGCCCGGGCCTCCCGGCGCGATGAAGGTTGCAGCGAGGAGCGGGCCGAGGCCGCCACCGATCATGCCGGCAAATTGGTAGCACAGGGATACGCCCGTGTAGCGGGACGCCGTCGGGAACAGCTCCGCGAGCAGTGCAGGGACCGGGCCGTTCGCCGCCGCGTTGAGCACGGTCATGCTGATGACATACGAGAGCAGGATCAGTGGGAAGCTTCCCGACGTCACCAATGGGAACATCGCGAACGCGTGGATCGCCGTGAGCAGGGCTGCGGTGACGTAGACCGGTCGCCGGCCGTATCGGTCGGAGAGCCACGCGAACAACGGGACAGTGAGAAGCATGCCAGCCGTACCGATCATCATCGCGTTGAGCAGCGTCTGGCGCGGGATCCCGAAGTCCTTGTGCGCGTATGTCACCAGCAGTGACGTCGCCACTGCGTACGCCATGAACGGTCCGGCGTAGACGCCGATTCCGAGTAGCACGCGACCCCGGCGTTCCCGAAGTAGCGCGAACAGCGGCGCGCGGCGCGGCTCCTCTTCGTTACGCTCCTTCTTCTCGGCCAGCAGGACGGGACTCTCGCGTACGCCGACCCGGATGTACATGCCGATTCCGACGAGGACGACCGTCACGAGGAAGGGTAGACGCCAACCCCAGGACAGGAACTGGTCCTCGGAGAGCCCGCCGAGCGCCGCGAAGGCCGCGAAGGACAGTAGGAGTCCGGCCGAGGCTCCCATCTGGGTTGCGCTGCCGTAGAATCCGCGGGACTTCGTGTTCGCATGTTCGACAGCCATCAAGACGGCGCCGCCCCATTCACCGCCGACGGCGATTCCCTGTATGAGACGGAGCGCCACGAGCAGGATCGGGGCGAGCACGCCGATCTTGTCGGGTGTCGGCAGCAATCCGATCGATACGGTTGCCACCCCCATGATGCTCAGGGTCCAGATGAGCGAGGATTTCCTGCCGAACCGGTCGCCGAAGTGGCCGAAGATGATTCCACCGAGCGGGCGGGCGAGGTATCCGACGGCGAGCGTGCCGAACGAGGCGATGAGCGCCACGGCGGGCGATGATCCCGCGAAGAACACCGGGGCGAACACCAGGCTCGCCGCGGTCGCATAGATGAGGAAGTCGTAGTACTCGATCGTGCTGCCGATCGCGCTGGCGATATAGACGCGGCGCCGTTGGCGAACAAGATCGTCGTTGGGCCTGTCCGTAGTTGCCCTTGGGGAGGAAGTGCCGTCGAGAGTACTCATTGCGGTCTCCGGATTCGGGGCGGGGGTGGATCGCTGGTGATCACAGCGGCCCGCTGAGTGGGGGGCTATTTCGGGAGGATGAGGTCGAGTGGCCGGTTGTAGAGGATATCCTCGACCACGTCGTGTGGGATCGGGAGTGGCATGTCGAGTTCCGAGATCGCCAGGAACTGATCGGCGGACTCTTCCGGGCAGAATGACGGGAAGTCGGAGCCGAACACCAGGCGGTCGGTGACATGGCCCTCGATGGCGAGTCGGAGCCCGTTGTAGAGCTGCCAGGTCTTCACCGGTAGCGTCGACACGTCGGCGAAGACGTTGCGGTTCTTCATCATCAGTTCGACCGTCTCGTTCATCCACGGCTTCCCGAAGTGGGCAACGAGGATGTTCGTGTCCCGGAACTCGCGGGCGACCTTGTCGAGGAACATGGGGTACGCGTATTCGTTGCACCCGTCGGGCGCGAACACGCTCGCCTGGTGGAACATGAGGAAGATACCGAGATCAGCGGCAGCACGATAGACCTCGTAGGCCTCGTCGCAGTGCGGATGGAAACCCTGATACGGCGGTGAGAGTTTCACCCCGTGAAGGCCGTATTCGCGCACGGCGCGGCGGAGTTCGTCCGCCGCGCCGGGCTGGGTCGGGTCGACGCTGCCGACCCCGATCGCCCGTTCCCGGTTGGCGTCGAGGTACTCGCCGACATAGTCGTTCGGCACCTTCATCCCGATCCGGGCCACCTGCAGGCCCAAAACCAGGAACCTCTCGACACCGGACTCCGCCATCACCCGGGTGTGCTCGGCGAGGTCCGCGCGGCCGAAGCCTGGCCGCCCGACGAGCTCGGTTCCTCGGTCGGTCCATACCGGGCCCAGATGTTCGGGCAGATAGATGTGCGTGTGCCAGTCGGTGAACGGGCGGTCGGGCATCGCGGCTATCCCTTTCTCTTCGGCCGGAGCGCGACGGCGTCGATCTCGACGCGGCAGTCGCCGGCAATGCCCACGACGAGCGTGGTGCGCGCCGGGTACGGGCCTTCCCCGAAGACCTCGGTGTACGCGGTCCAGAACTCCTTGCGATACGAATCGTCGGCCAGGTAACACGTCGTCTTCACCACGTCCCGCAGCGTGCAGCCGACAGTCTCGAGGATCCCCTGGATCTCCTCCAGCGCAATCTTCGTCTCGTTCGCGATGGTGTCGGCCTCCGGCCTACGCGCCAGCGTCTCCAGATCCAGCGCCATGCCGCCGCAGAACACGTAGTCCTTGGTCGCCACACCCGGATTCATTCCGAACCAAGGGTAGGAAAGGTCTCCGGGGTTGAGGTATTCCGTCATGAGTATTCCTTCGGATCCGGTGGATCAGTTCGCGGCGACAGCCGTGGAATCGAGTGTGCGGAGTTCCGGCATGCACTCGCTGGCGAAGAGTTTCAGGGATCTGTCGATGTCGTCGTGTGCGATGCCCGGCACGCCCATCTGCAACAGCCAGTTCTGAATGCCGTGCGACTTCGTCATCCGCGTCATCTTCTCGAGCACGGTGTCCGGCGAACCGATGAAGAGGTGATCACGATCGAACATGAGATCCCAGGGGGCCATCGCCTTGTACTTGGGATCGCTCGGGTCCTCGTCGGCGTCGAGGAAGACCCCGATACCGCGAACCCGGCAGATAAGCTCGAAGAACTCCACCACCGCCGGCTCGGCGATGCGACGCGCCTCCTCGTCCGTATCCGCGACGTACGCCATGCGCAGCACACCCACATCCTCGCCGAGTGCCGGGGTGACGCCGCTGACCTTGGCCCGCTCGTCGCGGTAGAGCTCGCAGAGGTTGTGGAGAACCTGACCGGTGGGGTACCAGGTGATCGGCTTCATACCCTTCTGAGCGGCGCGCCGGAAGCCCTCGACAGTCTCGGTGACCGCGAACAACGGCGGCATCGGCTGCTGGTACGGCTGCGGAGTGATCCCGAACGCTTGAAGCAGGCCATCCTCGCCGACCCAGCCTTCCGGATCGGGCGCACCGGGCGAGTGGATGAACTTCGTCCCCGGCTCCGGGAATGTGTAGCGCGGCCCCTTCCAACTGAACTGGCGGTCGGTCCAGATCCCCTTCACGATCGCCAGGTTTTCGTCGAAGATCCCGTAACTGTTCTCGCTGCCGTTCCAGCGGTTCGCCTCGGGATTGAGGTTCATCACCTCGATCGGCAGAATTCCCCGACCGAACGCCACATCGAGGCGGCCGTCACTGAAGTGGTCCAGGATGGCAAGATCCTCCGCCACCCTCAGCGGATGCCACAGGGTCAGCGATACCGCCGCCATCCCGAACCGGATGCGGCTCGTCCGAGCGGCCAGATCCGTCGCCAGCATGATCGGATTCGGGCTCGCATCGGTCCCGTCGACATCGAAGTGATGCTCCCCCAACCAAATACGGTCATATCCGAGCTCGTCCGCCATTACGGCATGTCGCCGCGTCGCCTCCAGCACCTCATGCCAGGACAACTCGCCCGAACGATTCGTCAACGCATACAGCAAATCCAGTTTCATACTTCACTCCAAGTCTCTGTGGCCGACCGCCGCTTCCCGACGAGAACGACCGTCGTTTCTTCAACCGGTTTTCGAGGGCTGACATCACACCGCACCCTTTCGTGACGACCATCACACGAGGGTCCCTGCGGACCAGCCCCGATGCCAGCGGGAAACTACCTATCCACTACCTGTGCACTACGTATCTGCCATGACCGCCTTCAGCCATGACTGCGACCTCCGCAGCACGGCAATACCTGTCCCGTGACATATGCCGCCTGGTCGGAGCCCAACCAAGCGACGGCTTCGGCGATATCGATGGGTTTGCCCGGGCGTTGCAGCGGAATGCGCGAGATGATGCGGTCACGCACCCTCGCGGGTACCGCATCGGTCATGTCGGTGGCGATGAAGCCCGGTGCCACGGCGTTGACGCGCAAGCGCGGCGCGTGGCTCAACGCCAGTGACCGGGTCAGACCGACTACGCCGCCCTTGGAGATGGCGTAGTTGAACTGGCCGACGTTGCCGAGGTATGCGCGTGAGCTGATATTGACCACCGCGCCACCATCGACGATCTCGTCGGCCAGTTCGGACGTCAACTCGAAGGTCGCGCCCAGGTTGATTCGATTGACGAGTCGGAAGTTCGGTTCGGTCATGTCGCCGATCAGAGCATCGCGCGTGATACCGGCGTTGTTCACCAACAAGGTCGGCTGCCCCTCTTCGGACCGTATTGCGGAGCGAATCTGCGCACGGCCCTCCGGATCGGCGATGTCGGCCTTCACTGGCGTGGCATCGATCGATGCTGYGCTGTCCCCGACCCTCGGATCCACGTCTACCAGGACCAGGCGATAGCCGTCCTTCGTCAGACGCCGGGCAATTTCGAAGCCGATACCCCGGGCCGCGCCTGTGACCACTGCAATCTTCATGGCAGAGCTGCTCCTAAATGTTCCTCGCCGAGTACGAAGGCTTGACCGTTGGCCCCGCGAGTGGCAACGAGGAGATCCACCGCGTCGGCAACCGACTTCGGTTCCACATCGTCGGCCACGGCGACGACCGTCGAGTAGCCGTTGTGTTTTCGGCGCTCGAGCGCGAGTGCGCGTGCGCCGCTGAGTAGGCCGGCTGCGACAGCCGCGTCCAGCGGTTCGGTTCGTCCMAGCAGTGCGGCCGAGCGCACGACGTAGACCACTGCACCACCGGCCGCGACTGCCTCCCGGGTCATGTCGAACGCCTGAGCCAGTTCGTCCTCGGTCTCCGCCCATTCACGAAGACCAGTCCGTGCGACGAATACGAGACCGTCACGGGGGTCTTTTCCCGCAGTCCCCGCGCCGGTCAACACCTCATTGAGTTGCGGATCGTCCGCGCGGACCCTCATACCTTCGCCTCCCGCTTCACCAATGCCACCATCTCTCCTTCTTGTACGACGACATCGTGCTGGTTGAGTACCTGCACGTGCTGGACCATGACGCCACGGTCGGGCTTCGACGTAGGAGTCAGCTCCACGACCTCGTTGGCCGCGCGAATCGTGTCGCCGATGAGCACCGGACGCACGAAGCGCCAGCGACGAATCTCGGCGAACGCCACCAGGGTGTCGTCGAAGATTCCGAGCCGGCCCCGAAGGCCTGTCACGATCGACAGAACGAGCGCTCCGTGAGCGATCCGTTCGCCGAACTGACTCTCGCGCATAGTCTGCGCATCAGTGTGCAGCGTATGAAAATCACCGGACACTCCGGCGAAGTTGACCACGTCCGCCTCCGTCACAGTGCGACGCGGAGTCTCGAACGTCATTCCGATTTCCACGTCGTCGAACCACAGTCCGGCCATGGGACACCTTTCGAGAATTCATTGCGGAACTCCGACTCGAAGCAATTTGCCGATCGGCTACCGTTCACGGAACCTTAGTACCGCCCGGTCGGTACGTCAAGCAAAAGGATGCACTCACGTGGCAGATCTCGGTACCTGCGCCGAATTAGCCACCAGCATTGCGTATATCGCCCACTTTTGCCATAGTGCGTAATCAAGACACGCGGCGTTCAACATCGACCAACATTCCAACCGGTTTGCAGACGGACATGCAGGCGCCGGGACCCAACGTGACGCAACACCCGAAACCGACTCAGCCACAACCGAAGGGATTCTCCAATGAGAGATCCGCGACTGGTTCCGCCCATAGCGTCGGACCCCCACGACATGGACGACTTACGCGCCGAAGTCCGGCAATTCGTCGACGCTCAGTTCGCTGATGGGCGCATCACTCCGCGGATCGACAGCTGGCTCACCGGCTGGCACGAGGACTTCTCGCGCGCACTCGCCGACCGGGGATGGGTCGGCATGACGATCCCAATCGAGTACGGTGGCCGCGGTCGCAGCCACCTCGAACGTTTCGTCGTCACCGAGGAACTCCTCGCTGCAGGCGCCCCGGTCGCCGCGCACTGGATCGCCGACCGCCAGATTGCACCGTCACTCCTTCTGTACGGCACCGAATTTCAAAAACAGAAGTACCTACCCGAGATCGCCCATGGCGAGTGCTACTTCGCCATCGGCATGAGTGAACCCGACACCGGATCCGACCTCGCCAGCGTCCGCACCAAAGCCACCCGCGTCGACGACGGCTGGGTCCTCAGCGGCACCAAGGTCTGGACGTCCGGCGCCCACCATGCCCATGCATTCATCTGCCTCGCCCGCACGACCCCCGTCGACCCCGCACATCGGCACGACGGACTGAGCCAGTTCATCGTCGACCTGCGCTCCCCCCGCGTCGACATCCGGCCCATCGTCTCGATGCACGGTGGGCACCATTTCAACGAAGTCATCCTCAACGACGTCTTCGTCGCCGACGACATGGTCTTCGGCACCATCGGCAGCGGCTGGCAGCAGGTCACCTCGGAACTGAGCTTCGAACGCAGCGGACCCGAACGCTTCCTGTCCACATTCCCCCTCCTCGCCGACACCGCCGAACAGATGCGGACAGGGGCAGTACCCCGACACCCCGACCTAGGCCGGTATCTCGCCCGAACAATGGGGCTGCACCAGATGTCCACCGCGGTCGCCGGAGCCCTCGGACGCCACGAATCCGCCGACGTCGCCGCGGCCGTCGTCAAAGTCCTCGGAACCACCACCGAAGGCGACATCGCCGATTTTGCCGACGTCATCACCGGTGACACCGGTCCGACCCCCCGCCGCTACCGGGCAATGATCGAGGACGCCGCCGCCCAACGCCCCGGATTCACCCTTCGCGGCGGCACCAACGAAGTTCTGCGCGGCGTGATCGCGCGGGGATTGGGAATGCGCTGATGACGACACCGACCACTGTCGACCCCGATCTTGTGGAAATGATGTCTGCGGTCTTCGCCGCTTACCGCGACCAGAATGAACCTGACGCCGGTACCGCCACGTGGGACCCAATCCTCTGGTCCCACCTCACCGATCTCGGCCTAACCCGCCTCACCGGACCAGAGGAATCCGGCGGCAGCGGAGCCGGATGGCTCGAAGCCGCGGAACTGCTCCGCGCCGCCGCAGCCAACGGCGTCCGAATCCCGCTGGCCGAACACGACCTGCTCGCCGGCTGGCTGCTCGATACCGCCGGGCTTCCCGCAGACGACGCCCGCCGCACCGTCTGCCTGCTCGATCACGCCGGAACTGCCCACCGGGTGCCCTGGGCCGCCCAATCCGACAAGATCGTCACGGTCTGGCGCGACACCCACACGTACGTTGTCGCCGACATCGAGACGAACATGCTCACCATCACGCCGGAGGCCAACATCGCCGGCGAACCCAGGGACACCGTCACCATCGACAGCGCCCACTCGGGCACTCCGGTAGCTGACGCGGTCGTCGACCAACTACTCCTGCGCGGCGCACTGATCCGATCCGTGCAGACGAGCGCCGCCCTCGATCGCATCCTCGACCTGTCAATCACGCACGCCACCGAACGCACCCAGTTCGGGCGACCGCTCGCGAAGTTTCAGGCCATACAAAACCTCGTCGCCGATATCGCCGCCGAAGCCGCACTCACCCGGGCCGCCACCGAAGCCGCCCTGAACGAAGCCGTCCGCACCGACTGGTCCGCACCGAACCTCGACGTCCTTGTCGCTGTTGCCCGTTCCTGCGCCGGGCACGCCGCCTCCATCGTCGTCCGTAATGCCCACCAGGTGCACGGAGCGATCGGCACCACCCGCGAGCACCGCCTGCACGAGTTCACCCAACCTGCCCTCGCGTGGCGCTCCGAATTCGGCTCCCTCCTCCACTGGGACGACATGCTCACCACCGCATCCATCACGGCAGGCCGACAGAACCTGTGGTGCCTCGTCACCGCATAATCGTCCGGCCGCCAATGACCAATGAATTGAGTAGTGCCGAATGACATTCGCTCTTGCACAGAGAATTACGGAATCCTTTCGCGTTCTCGCGCACACTCGTGTGGCCGCGCGAGAGTTCGAGTTCTGGACTGCCATGACCAGCCCGGCTTCCACACCTGATCCGAGAAGACCGGTCGACGCCTTTGGCGGCCTCGACACGAGCGACAGCGACGGCTCCAGGGAAGACGCCCGATGAGTGACTGCCAGGACTTACCCCGCGAAGCACGCGAACTCATCACCCTCGCTCGGCAATGGATTCCTTACGGCGGGGTTCCCGCAGAGCTTGTCTTCCAGACATTCGGAATCACCGAGCACCAGTTCATCGACAGGCTATGGACAGTAGTGCAGGATACTCGCTGCGATCCGCATCTCGTCCGTGCGCTTTCCTCCACCTATCCGTGCCGGCGGTCGCACTGGGGAGTATCCACGACGCGAGGACGCTCACCCGACTGACCAGCCGACCGCGCCGGCGAAACCACGCGTGCGGCAGTTGTTCGGACGCCACCGTGAACCCACTCGTTAGTTAGTTAAAGATGTTTCGGTAATAGGGTGTGTCGTTGCGCGTGATTCGCACCGTGCTGCTTGATCATTGATGAATGGCAGGGAAGGAAACCGGTTCCGGCGTTGGGTCCGACGCCCGGAAAGTCAAGCGGCGCGGCGGTCGCCGTGACCTCGGGGCGTTGCGTGACCGGCGGATGCAGGCCGCGGAGATGTTCGCCGCAGGGCGGCGGCAGGTGGATGTCGCGGTCGAGTTGGAGGTCTCCCAGCAGACCGCCTCACGCTGGCATCGACAGTGGATCGAAGGAGGCAACGAGGCATTGGAAGGTGCCGGTCGCGCGGGACGTCGGCCCCGGCCGAACCCCGAGGTGCTCGACTCCCGCGACGGCCAGCCACCCTGCACAGGCCTCTTCGGCACCCTCGGGCGACTTGTGGCAGGCGAACATCGCACCCCCGACCTCCACCTCGCGACCGGGACCACCGGACGTGGCGGCGAGCGCGTCAAACCTCTCGCGGCCGAACCTTCCGGGCGCCACGTCGCGCCGCCACGGGCACCGTCAGCGTCGGTGGTTTTTCGTCCGTCGACCGCCATGAGCGCGAGTTCAGTGCATCCGTGCCGGCACTCGTCATGCAGCCCCGGCGCGACGATCGTGTGGGCCAGAATGTCGGTCGCGGTTCGGCGGGTCTGCGCGTAGTCCCACCCACGTGCACACCGTCAGCGAGGCGTCCCGGCCGAGCCTGATGATGTTCGCCGGCCACCCCCAGGACCTCCACCTCGACATCCTCGTCGAGCAACCAGTTCCGTCAACGACTTGTCGGCCCACGGTCGCGTGCGGATGATCCGGTCCGGTGCGATGTCCTGGCCGCGCAGTATTCCCCTCGGCAACCACGGCGCCGACGGACAGACCGAGATACACCGCGGTCAGCCCCCCTCATCGCAGCTGTTCCCTTCAGCGCTGACAGGTCTCGGGGCCCATCGTCACGGCTCGGCATCGGGCCCCGGAGCCCCCGTGTCGGGGGYGGAAGATCTCCCGGTTCAGGCTGAGCGGCGGCCGGTGTGGGCCGCTGCGTGCGCAAAAACTGCCCTCTACCAGCACAGATTCGGTGAGGCGCGGTTGACGTACGGTGTGGGGATGGGATCGCCCATCACCAGTCTGTACGCGCGCGTGGCGCAGGACTTCACCGATCGTCTCCTGGGCTGCCCGCAGGACCGCTGGAACTCGGCCTCCCCCTGCCCGGGCTGGACCGCCTGGGACGTCGCCGCCCATGTGGTGGGTAACCACCGACGGGCCTGCGCAGGGCTCAGGGGACACGACTACCGGGTGCCGACCGCCGGGGAGGACGTGGTGGCCGCATGGCTGGATGCGACGGCCGGGGTACAGGCCGCCCTCAAGTCGGAGGCGACCGCCCAGCAGGTACTGGGTGCCGAGTTCGGCAACCTGCCTTTCGAGCAATTCGTCCGGCGGATGGCGTGCGCCGACACGCTGATTCATACCTGGGATTTCGCGCACGCCACCGGGCAGGACGAACACCTCGATCCCGAGGCAGTCGAGCTGGCCCGAACCTTTCTGATCGCAGAAGACGACCAGATCCGGCTCCCCCACGCCTTCGGGGCCAAGGTGGCGCCCACAGACAACGCCGACGCCCAGACCCAGCTGTTGAACTTCCTGGGCCGCACCACCTAACAGAACGAACTACGTGACGCACAGAGTCCGCCGCACGGCCCTATTCCCGGTGACCAGAATCCGGCAGCCGTCGCACCATCCTCTCCGCGCGGCGAGATCGGCTGTGCTGACGGAGAACACCGCACCCTCAATCCACGACCAGGAACCGGCGGACGAGGGGAACGGATGCCGATCACCGCCGCTGCGGACGATCACCACCGGATCGGTGATCACAACCTCCCCAAGCCGGCACCCGGCGATCTTTACCGTCCCCGGCAGCCCACTCCCGCCCAAACATCGCCACCTGCACCTCCCGCACACGCAGGGTGCCGTACGAGAACAACTGTCCCCGGCGACCTTCTCGTGCGGGAACTCCCCGACCAGATGACCAGCAATCGGAGATCGGAGAACCGAACTCGAACCCCGCCTCACCAGCCAGTTCGACCATCAGCGCCACACAATTGCGCACCCGTGATGTCCGGATGCGCATCAAAACAATCGCGACCCCGCTGCCACACCGGCTCCACAGCGTCGCGCAGCGCGATCTTCGCCCAGCACATAGGCGCGTCCGAAACCGGCCTCCCACCCCCCGAAGATCGGCCCGAAATCGAGGAAGACGACGTCATCGTCAGCGATCCTCAGATCCGGCGGGTTCGACCGGTACGGCTCGAGCGTGTTGACCCCGGAACGGACGATCCGCTTGTGCCAGAACCGGCGCGTGCCGAACATCTCGTCCGCCAGGTCCCGAACCCCGTCCCTGACCTGAGATTCGGAAGCGCCAGGGGCGATAGACCCCGCACGAGGCGTGCACAAACCGTCGGCATCAGAACTGGGAGACGGTCATCGTCACATGTGGGACGACCGCGACAGTGTGCGGTACGTCGTCGCCGAACGATGCCGCGTTCTTTGCAGCATTCGACGGCGTCACCGAGATCGGCGGACTCGACCTCTCTGGGGATGTACTGGCCGTGCCGGACGGAGGTCGAGGGGACTGGACGGCGGTCGAGGACATCGCCCGGGGCGAACTTTTCACACCTTGGTGAGGCGTTTTCACCCCTGGGGTGGCTGTTCGCGCCGGGCGCCCGGCGCGATGCTGATACGGCTGTTACAC
>NZ_JBFUHV010000172.1:0-18608 GCF_056402215.1 Rhodococcus sp. P4_B6
GGCACCGGACGATCTTCGGTGACCGGTAAGTCCGTCTGCCCACCGGACACCGAAAGACAACATCAGCGCGCGTCGGTAGCGCCGAAAGAAGAGAGCGAACAATGCGATTCAGCCGCGTACTCAATGTGGTCAACTGCCACGCGGAAGGCGAGGTCGGCAACGTCATCGTCGGGGGCATCGGCGACGTTCCCGGCCAGACGATGTTCGACAAGCGCGTCTACCTTGAGGAGAACCTCGATCAGATCCGCCAGCTGATCCTGTTCGAGCCCCGCGGTGCGGCGGTGCAGAACGCCAACATCATCCTGCCGTCCAACCACCCCGACGCCCCCCTCGGCTACGTCATCCTCGAGTCGACGGAGTACCCGGCGATGTCCGGGTCGAACACCATGTGCGTGGCAACCGTGCTGCTCGAGACGGGGATGCTGCCGATGACCGAGCCGGTCACCGAGGTGGTCCTCGAGTCCCCGGCCGGCCTGATCAAGGTGCAGTGCGAATGTAAGGACGGCAAGGTCGAAAACGTTCGGCTCACCAACCAGCCGGCCTTCGTCTACCACACCCAGGTGCCCCTCGAAGTCCCCGATCTGGGCAAGCTCACCGTCGACATCGCCTACGGCGGAATGACTTACGTCGTCGTCGACGCCGCCGAAGCAGGTTTCGACCTGGTGCCCTCCGAGGCCCGCGCCCTGTGCGAACTCGGCCAGCGCATCAAGAAGGCCGGCGCCGAACAGTACGAGGTCAAGCACCCCGAAAACCCGGAGATCCCCGGCATCACCCAGACGGTCTTCACCGGGCAGCTGTCCCGACAGACCGACGAGAGCGGCGAGTATCTGACGTCGAAGAACGCCGTCGTCGTCTCCCCCGGCCGGATCGACCGGTCCCCGTGCGGCACCGGCACCTCGGCACGAGTGGCGGTCCTGCACGCCCGCGGCGACCTCGCCGTCGGCGAGCGGTTCGTCCACGAATCGCTGATCGGCACCAAGTTCGACTCCCGCGTGGAGTCCGTGACCACCATCGGCGGGTACGACGCGGTCATCCCCAGCGTCGCCGGACGGGCCTGGATCACCGGCACCACCCAGCTCGGACTCGACCCCAGCGATCCCTTCCCGAACGGATACACCCTGGGCGACACCTGGCTCACTGCGCTCTGAACAAACGAACACAGAACACCGAACGAGACTGCACGCCCCCACATTTGGGAGCGTGCAGTCTCGCTCTCTCGCAGCCCCACCCCTGTCACACAATGTTTACCGCAACGTATTGCCAAAAATGGCCAGTTGAATTAACCTTAATGGCACAGTGACATGCATCACTGAGAGGTCGAGTTGAAGTCGATCCGCACACTGCGTCGATCTTCGATTCACTCGGTCGGTCCCCATCCCCGGAGGAAACATGCTAGAGACGCGCGATACGGGTAACAGCCGCGAAGTCGCCCCCCATGGAGATGACGAGCATCTCCGCGCCCTCGGTTACGAACCGAAGTTCGAGCGCAAGATGAACCTGTGGGCGAACTTCGCCCTCGGCTTCATCTACCTGTCCCCGATGGTCGGCGTGGTCTCGATCTTCGCGCTGGGAATCTCCACTGCCGGACCGCCGGCGGTGTTCTGGATCTTCATCGTCGGCTTCGGACAGCTGCTGGTCGCACTGGTCTTCGGTGAGGTCGTCTCCCAGTTCCCGCTCGCGGGCGGCCTGTATCAATGGGCGCGCCGGCTCTGGAACGGCCAGTACGCCTGGCTGATGTCGTGGGTCTACATCTGCGCCATCACCATCGGCATCACCACCACCGCCATGTTCAGCTCCGACTTCATCGCAAGTTTGCTATTCGGCACCGCGGACGAGCCGTCGGTCTCGGCCACGGGACTGCAGAAACTGATCATCACCCTGTCGGTGCTGACCGTCTGCCTGCTGTTCAACCTGACCGGCACCAAGACCCTCGCCCGGATCTCCGTCGTCGGCCTGACCGCCGAACTCATCGGCGTCGTCGCGATCGGCCTGTACCTGCTCATCTTCCAGCGCAAGCAGCCCTTCTCGGTCTTCTTCGACACCATGGGCGCCGGTGGCGGGCAGAGCTACATCTACGCCTTCATCGGGGCATCACTGGTGGGCCTGTACATGTTCTACGGCTTCGAGGCCTGCGGCGAGGTCGCCGAGGAGACCCCCAACCCGGCCCGCGCCATACCCCGCGCGATGGCGTTGACGGTTCTCGTCGGCGGCGGTGCCGCCCTGCTCGCCTTCTCCGGATTCGTCCTCGCCTGCCCGGATCTGGCAGCCGTCGTGGCCGGGGAGGACGCCAACCCCATCCCGACGATCCTGCAGGGCAGCCTCGGCACGGTCGGTTCCAAGGCGTTCCTCGTCATCGCACTGACCTCCTTCCTCGCCGGTGTCATGGGCCAGCAGACTGCCGTCAGCCGCCTGGTGTACTCATTCGCCCGCGACGACATGTTCCCCGGCAGCCACTTCTTCGCCCGCACTTCGTCGAGCCACATCCCGGTCAACGCCCTGCTGGGCATCAACGTTGCACCGGTGCTGCTCACCGTCTTCGTGTACTTCTTCCCCGACTCCCTGTTCCGGATCGCCGCATTCCAGGTCATCGCCGCCTACTTCGCCTTCCAGATGGTGGTCCTCGCCGCGCTGCGGATGCGATTCAAGGGCTGGAAGCCCGGCGGTCCGTGGACCCTCGGCAAACTCGGCGTCGCCGTCAACATCGCCGCCCTGGTCTACGGCATCATCGCCATGATCATCCTGGCCCGGCCCAGCGGCGACGAGAGCCTCCCGTTCGTCGACCGCTGGATCGCGCTGATCGGGTTCTCCATCATCACCGTCGCCGGGTTCCTCTACCTGGTGATCGCAAAGCCGGGCGCAGACTCCACCGCACCCGAAGGTGATGCCATCGAGGTCGCCGAACGGCTCCGCGCCGGCCGCGCGTGAGACCGGACCGCGACGGCCACTAATCCGAAATCCCGACGGCGGGGGACGAAGTCACGACTTCGTCCCCCGCCGTTCTGCCGTGCATCAGTGCACACCTCTTGACGCACATCCCGGGGGGAGCTGTCGCGAGGCCGCCGCGTCGAGCACCTGCGGCGCGGGCTCGCTCGACGCACATGGCGCACGACCGGTCCCGAGGCAATCGGTGGACGCACCTCGTCATCGACAGCCCCGCCCCGCGCCCGATGATGGAAAAACGCACTCGGTTCCAGTCGGTATGGCAAGTGCGAGACCTGATCGCCGACAGCGTGATCCAGCTACGACGCGGCCCAGAAGGACGCCCTGCATCTGCCGGTCTCGGCGTGGCCGATGCGACCTCCCGAGTCGAAAAAAGCCCGCCCACAACGATGATCGCCGGCCCCGAGACGGGGCCGGCGATCATCGTTGTGGGCGGGACGGTGCGTCCCCGTTTACAGTGCCGCGAGGGCCTTTTCGAGCTCGCGGAGGCGCGGGCCGGCCAGGGCGGCACCGGGCGCCCGCTGCGGGCCGGCGGGGTGTCCGACCAGCTCCATCCCGGCCTTGACGGCCGCGGTGTATCCACCGCTGACGAGGGTGCTCATCACCGGGAACAGCTTGGCCCACAGCTTGCGAGCCAGCTCGAGGTCACTCGCCGCGATGGCGTCGTACACATCGACCAGCTGACGCGGCACCACGTTCGCCGCGCCGATGACCGAACCGGCGGCACCCTCGAGCAGGGCGGCGTAGAAGAGGGTGTCCCAGCCGACGAACACCGAGACCTTGTCACCGAACTCGTGGATGAGCTGCGCCGCGGCGGTGAAGTCACCGCTGGTGTCCTTGACGTACTTGACGTTGGGAACCTCGTCGATCAGGTCACCGAGGATCTGCGGGGTCAGGTTCACGCCGGTCGCGGCCGGCAGGTTGTAGGCCATCACGGGGATCGACACCGATCCGGCGACGTCCTTGTAGTAGCTCTTGACCTCGTCGATGCTGAACGGCTCGTAGTACGGCGCCACCAGCATCAGCGCGGTCGCGCCCGCCTTCTCCGCGTGCTGGGACAGCGCGATCGCCTCGGCGGTGCTGGTAGCCCCGGTGTGCGGTACCACCGGCACCCGTCCTGCGGTCTGCTCGAGCACCACCTCCAGGGCGCATTCGCGTTCGCCGCGGCTCAGGGCGAAGAACTCACCCGTCGACCCCAGCGGAACGAGCCCGTGAATCCCGGATTCGATGGTGCGGTCGACCAACCGGCGCAGACCGGCCTCGTCGATCTGCTGATCCTGGGTGAAGGGAGTGGCGACCGCCGAGTAGACGCCCTTGAGAACTTTTGACATGGAYACCTCCTGGGGAGCAAGTGACCCATTAATGGTAAGTGAAACTTGCCAAAAACGGCAAGCATGGGATGTAATCGGGGTAACGATGAAGCCGGGAAGTGTCGCCGACGGACTGGCACGTCCCCAGGGCGCCACAGGGCCCCCGATCAATCCGGAGTTCGTAGATGAATGTGACCGCAGGTGGACCTTTCTCACCTTCCTGGGCGGTRCTGTGCCGAGACCTTCTTCGCGAGATGTGTTGCAGCATGCCGCTGCAGATGTCATCGCCGTTGGTGCTTCCCGAAGAGGATCGGATCCGTGACCTGCCTCGCGTCAGATGAGCTCACACAACCCTCGGTACTGCTGGTAGGCCTCGGATCGCCGACCCTGCTGAGCAAGCTCGGCACCCACGGTCTTCGCGTTTCCACCACCGACCAAGGCGACCTGACACCGAGCAGGCTCAACGCACTGCGCCCCGATTTGATCGCCTATTTCCAACGCGAAGGGGCAAAGATCGCGTCCACGGTTCAACGGCAGCGACTCGACGGAGTCGGTGCGGGAATTTGTGTCATCAGCAGCACGGCGTCGAGCGCCGACCGCATCGCCATCCTCGATGCCGGCGCTGACGACCACGTGGTGATGCCCTGCACCGTGCCCGAACTCGCAGCACGGTTCCGCGCCGTCCTTCGTCGTGCGCGCTGGACACCGATCGAGGACCTCGTCTTCCCCGCGATGACCATTAGCCTGACCGGGAGAACGGTGTACTCCCACGGCCAATGGGTCGAGGTGAGCCGACAGGAATTCGATGTCCTGGTCGTCCTCGCCAAGGAGGCCGGGCGCGTCGTTTCCCGCGAAGATCTCCTCCGCACCGTCTGGGCGGTGCCGGTGTCGATGGCAGCACGGTCGAACGTGCTGAACGTGTGTCTCAGTTCGCTACGCGGCAAACTCGAGGCCACCGGAGCCGGACGACTGATCCACACCGTCCGGGGGATCGGTTACGTCTTTCGGGCGTGAGACGGAGCCATCGTCAGGTCGCGGCGCGACGCGCGGCCAGCAGAGCGACCAGCTCTCGCGCACTGCCGATCGTGTGCACCGTGAAGGCGGCACGAATCTGCTCCAGGTCACAGGTCTCGAAAGCCTCGATCAACGCGGCATGCACCGCGTGGGCGCGCGCGGGATCGGCGCGCGTGTACTGGTCGTGCAGCAGCGCAATGGTGATATGCGCTTCCGTGACCGGCCACAGCCGCATCAGCAGGTAGTTTTCCGACGCCGCCCAGATACTTCGATGAAACGCCAGGTGGGCTTCGTGATAGACGAGCGGATCGGGATCGAATGCGCGGGCGTCGAAGTCGCGCCAGGCCTGCAGGACGAGTTCCATCCGATGCCCGGACGCATCGGCCAAGATCGCCGACACCGCCTGCATGTCGAGCGCCATCCGCGTTTCCGCGATATCGAGCAGTGCCGCATCGTCGAGCGACGCCACCCGCAACCCGCGATAGGGCTCCTGGACGAGCAGGCCCTCCTGCGCCAGCTGACCCAGCGCCTCCCGGACGGTCGGACGACTCACGTTCAATTCGGAGGAGAGTCGCGCCTCGGTGAGCTTCTCCCCGGGCTGCAGCGAACCGAGCACGATGGCGCGTTTGATCTGCGCGATCACACCATCGCGACGTGTGGTCGAGGCCACCGGCAGGAGAGCAGCCTCACGGTGTTCCGGCATACAACCTCCTTGCTACCGATGTCCCGGATACAACAATGCCCCGACCGGCCGATCAGAGCGAGACCGGCCGAGAATTCCGCGCCACCGCGAAACGCGCGCGCCGTTCATGGTTGCGTCGTTCCTGAGCGGTCATGCCACCCCAGATACCGTGCCGCTCCTTGCTCATCAACGCGTAATCCGCGCAATGACGCGCCACCGGGCAGGCGTCACACAGCTGCTTCGCGGTTCGTTCACGCCTCAGCCGAACATGCTGCGCTTCACCGTCTCGAGGGTAGAACAACTCGGTATTCGAACCGCGGCACGCCGAGAACTGCTGCCACTCGGCGTTGCCCTGATCCGCTTCGCCGGACACCGGGACCGGCGGGTGTCGGTCGATCGATTGCCCACCGGCTCGCACCGTCCCGCCATGCCCCGCACCCACACTCGAACCGTCCGACCTTTGGCGATACGACGCGACGCGCCGGGTCCGCAGCTCAGTCGAGTTCATAGATGCGCCCCGTATGAACACCTTCCACCGACTTCACGAACGCCCGGGCAACATCTGCGGCCGGCACCGGCGCGAATCCGGGAAAGAAATCGCCGTACACGTCGAGGGCTTCTGTGACCACCGTCGGGCTGACCGCGTTGATGCGGATGCCCCGCGGCAGTTCCGTCGCTGCCGCGCGCACAAAGGACTCGAGCCCTCCGTTGACAGTCGATGCTACGGCTCCGGAACGGATGGGCTCGCTGGGCGAGAATGCCCGATACCAGCGTGAACGATCCGCCGTCGGCGACGAACGGACGACCGCGCAGCACCAGGTCGATCTGTCCGAGCAACTTGTTCGCGATACCGGCCCGGAAGTGGTCCGTCGTCAGGTCCGTGAACTGCGGAAACGGCGTCGATCCCAACACACTGACCACCGCGTCGACGGTGCCGACCTGACCGAACAGGCGATCAATCGATGCTCCGTCACCGACGTCCACCCGATACTCACTCGTCCGAGAGGCCACCAGCACCTCGTGCTTGCCCCTCAGCGCTTCGACGACGGCCGCGCCGACCTTGCCGGTACCGCCCGCAACGAGAATCCGCATTCCATCTCCCGAATCGAAGTTCATTTCGCCATTAATGGTACTTCAACATGTCCTTTTAGTCTCCGGGTTCCACACGCTCTCTGCGCGCGGAGAAGTCGCCTGGACAAGCGTTCGCGACAACGCGACAGGCCGCGGGCCTCCCTTGCGCCTCGCCACGACTGATCCTGCCTTCACCTGCACGAGATTCTCGGCGGACGTGCTCCTACAGCGAGTATCTTTTGCAGCAGTCACCCCGACAGACCGGCAGAGCCATCCGGCGAATTCTCATCGACGGCTCATGAGAGTCAAGGATGATCTGCGGGGAGCCGGGGCGGGCCCGCCGGTGGCGGGCGACCTCGACCGGGCCGCACCGATGTCGCAGAAGGCGCGTTCGGCGTGCTCGCGGGCAGGGAAATGCTGTGCTCGCGTCGTACATCCGACCGGTTTGCAGGCAGCAATGAAGTTGACCGAGCATGCGGTTGAACAGTGCAGCCGCGTGGCGATCACCACGGTCACGCCGGGCAAGGTAGTGCGCGCGGGCCGGCATTCCCGGCCGGCGGCGACGAATGCCAGACGAACCTGAGAACGGCGAACCGGTTGTTCTTCACGTGGCGGCGAGTGACTGCGATGCTGCGCCCCGATGCACGAGCGACCGGTGCCGACCCGGCATACRCCTTCAGCCCACGTGCGCCGGGCGGAGCGGCCGCGGTCGTCGCCGATCTCGGCCAGCACCCGGGCACCGGTAACATCGGCGAGCCCTGAAAAACTGGTGATGATCGCATGGTCAGGATGCCGCCACAATATTTCGGCCGCAACATCTTTGAGTATCTGCGCGTTTGCACACTCGGCGTCCAGCATCGCGACGAGAGAAAAACGAAACCGGACTATCGGGTCATGACGATGGAGCGGACGGTTCTCGCGTCAATCCGCTCCACAGACACCCCGACCGGGTATTCTGTGTCGCCACTTGATCAGAGAGGCTTGCTCGTGACGCAACTCCAGAAGCGCTGGCCCAAATGGGTATACGTCCAATCCGCCAAAGAGCCCGAATAACGCTTTAGCTTCGCGAACGAACCTACCTTCCTCGCCTGGCAACGCACTGCCCTCGCCATCGCCGCCGGAGGTGCCAGCCTCGATCGACTGACTTTCGGCCGCCTCGGGTTCCTCGCCTTCGCCATCCTCGCTCTCGCCATCACACTCAGTCTCTGCGCATTCTGCGAGTCTCAGGGCCGCTCCCGACGGCCCCGTCGCGGCCGAGCGACACTGGCATTATCGTCTGCCACGGCACTTCTCGCCGCCGTCGAGGCACTAGCCCTCGCCGCTCACTGAAGAGCGCATGCCTCCAAGCCTTCGGTAAACGTGAAGCGGCACTGACAGTCACAGCAGACCTTGCGCCCCACCCCACACACGTCGAGGGTGATCCTCTCGTCTCGGAGTGGACCGCCCGCGGTCCTCCTGGACAGCAATCCCGTGAAGGCGACCTTGGATCGACTGCCTTCAAGTGTCATCGCTAACCCGGATACGTCGGCTGCGCTCATCGTTGGAGTTGCTCGACGACCCAGGCGGCGACCTGTGCGCGGGAGGTGAACCCGAGTTTGGTCAGGATGTGCTCGACGTGGCCCTGCGCGGTGCGTTCGGAGATCACCAGCTTCGCCGCGATGGCCTTGTTGGTCATGCCTTCGGCGACGAGTTCGGCGACTTGTTCCTCACGCTTGGTCAGTTTCACCGCCGAACCGGCAGCGGGATCGGTTGTGTGCGGGGCACGCTCGTCGAGGGCGTAGGCGACGGCTGCGTCGAAATCCAGGTGGCGTCCTTCGCGACCAGCCGCCTCGAATGCCTTGTCGCCGAGGTCCCGACGTGCCTTCTCCGCGCAGGCGTCGTGATAGACGAGCAGGGTGGGGTAGATGACCGCGACGCTGCCGACGGAGCGCCCCAATTCCTCTGCCGCTCCCATCAGGACTGCCGCCCGCCTCGCGTCGCGGTGCTCCCCGGCGATCCAGGCCAGTGCCTCGAGACAGGATGCGGCGACGCGGGGAAAGTTCGCGCGGGTCAGCTGCAACGCCTGTTCGACGAGCCGCTCCGCACGCGTGGCGTCACCCTGCTGCCACGCGACCACGCCCAGCGCCCACAGCGAGTACGCCCTGTGCAGGGCTTCGCCGCACGCCTCCGTGATCGTGAGCACGCGCTCGTGGCACTCGATTGCCCGCTCCGTCTGGCCGCGCAATTCGTAGGCCATCCCCAGCATGCTCAGAGCACCGGTCTCGAGGGTGCGATCCTCTCGGGTGCCGAATACTGCGAGGGCACGTTCGAAATACGAACACGCGCGAGCGAGGTCACCGCCGAGCAGGGCCAATGTGCCCTCGGCGTAATCGATAAACGCGTGCGTCATCGGGTCGCTCGTGTGCGCGGCGATCGCGCGTCCCTGCGCCATCAGCGCGGCGCCGGCGGGGAGGTCGCCCAGCATCCCAGCCAGCACGCTCGCCGCATACAGCGATTTGATGTGTTCGACGCTCGACGGGCCGGCCCAGGTGGCCAGGAAGCGGTCGAGCCAGCGCCGGCCCTCGCTGTAGAGACCCTGAGAAAGCCAGAACGGGAACAGTGCGGCGGCGACGTGGAGGCCGGCGGCGGGATCGTCGGTGACGCAGAATTCCAGCGCCTCTCGGATGTTCGGTTGCTCCCGTCGCAGGCGTGAAGTCAGCTCGAGCTGGCGTGCGCTGATCCAGTCCACCTCCGCGTCGACCGCCAGTGCCTGGTACCAGTCCCGGTGCCGGCGGCGCAGAGTCACGTTTTCACCGGTCTGTTCGAGTTTCTCGCGGCCGTATTCGCGGACGGTCTCGAGTAGCCGGAACCGCACCACTGTGCCGGCTTCCTGGCGGATCAGGATCGACTTGTCCACCAGCGAGGTCACCGCGTCAAGCAGGTCGGCCGAAGTCAGACCCGCGCCGCAGACCTGTTCTGCCGCATCGAGTTCGAAGCTTCCCGCGAATACCGATACCCGCCCCCACACCAGTTGCTCCCGAACGGTGCACAGCTCGAAGCTCCAGTCGATCGACAACCGCAAGGTCTGCTGCCGCGACGGCGCGCCCCTACTTCCGCGGGTCAGCAGGGCATAGCGGTCGGTGAGGCGCTCGAGGATTTGCTCGGGCGACATCGCCCGCAGCCGGGCCGCCGCCAGCTCGATGGGCAACGGCAACCCGTCCAGCCGGTGGCAGATCCGCGCCACGGCGACCATGTTGTCCTCGGTGATTTCGAAACCCGGGACAGCGGCGGCGGCGCGTTCGGCGAACAGGGTCACCGCGTCATACCGGGGCAGTCCCCGCAGCGAGGGTTCCCGATGACCATCCGGGACCGTCAGCGGGGGCACCCGCAGCACCGCCTCCCCTCCGATGCCGAGGGGTTCGCGGCTGGTGGCGAGGATTCGCAGCCCGGGGCACGCCAGTAGCAGAGCCACGGCCAGCACGGCGACCGCGTCGATGACGTGCTCGCAGTTGTCGAGAACCAGCAGCAGCTCCCGCGCGGCCAGGTACTCCACCAGCACCTCGAGTAGCGGCCGCGCCTGATGATCCCGCAACCCCAGCGCGCCGGCCACCGCATCCACCAGCAGCGACGGGGTACCGAGCTCACCGAGCTCGACCAGCCACACCCCGCCGCCGTAGTCACGTCGTACGTTCGCGGCCACTTGCAGCGCCAGCCGGGTCTTCCCGACACCGCCGATCCCGGTCAACGTCAGCAGCCGGGATCCGGTCAACAGGTTCTTCGCCTCGGTGAGTTCGTGCCGGCGACCGACGAAACTCGTCAACCCCAACGACAAATTCCCCTTCGACGCTCGGGCCGGCACTGGGTGCGCAATCTGAGGACGAAACGTCGCGGATCGTGTCCGCGCCGGTGGCGGCTCCTGGCCTGACGAGGCTGCGCCCGCTTCGGCGTGCAGCGCCATCTCGTCGACCGCAAGCCCGTGATCGTGTTGGATCCGGCGCAGTTGCTCACCGAAATCTGCGGCAGTGGCCGGCCGCTCGCCGGGAGTGCCGGACATCGCGCAGGCGATCGCCGCAGATACGTCTTCAGGGACGCCGTGCTCACGCAGGTCGGGCGCCGGTTGGGTGGTGATCCGCAGGAACTGCGCGACAATCTGTTCACCGCTGTGGCGTTCGAACGCCGCATGACCGGTGAGTGCACTGAACATGGTGGCGCCGAGGCCGTAGATGTCCGACGCCGTGGTCGGCGGGTCACCAGTGAGGACCTCCGGCGCGGTGTAGGCCGGGGACCCGGTGACGGTGCCGGTGGCGGTCTCGAAGCCGCCGGCGACGTGCGCGATACCGAAGTCCGTCAGCGCGGGTTCACCGTAGTCGGTGAGCAGGATGTTCGCGGGCTTGATGTCACGGTGCAGGATACCGAGCCGGTGCGCGGTCTCCACCGCGCCGGCGATCTTCACCCCCAACCGCAGCGCGTCACCGAGCGGCAGCGGACCGTCGCGGTGGATACGGGTGTCGAGGGAGTCCTGCCGGTGGTACTGCATCACGAGGTAGGGCAGCCCGTTGTCGGTGGCGCCGACCTGCAACACATTGACGATGTTCGGATGCCCGGTCAGCCGTCCCATCGCCCGCTGCTCCCGGAAGAACCGCTCCCGGTTCTCCTCGTCGAGTTCGACGGTGAGCACCTTCACCGCCACCGTGCGGTCCAGGGCGGCCTGCGTGCAGCGGTAGACCACCCCGAAACCACCGCGCCCGATCTCGTGGGCGTCGTCGAACCCGGCCGCGCTCAGCTCCGCGGCGACCGGGGGATCCGTGGACCGCTGGGTGGCGAGCGGGTCACTGTCGTCCATCGAAACGGCCTACCACGCTGTCGTCTCGCAGTACGTGTGCCCCGAAATACGGGAAACCCCGCTGCACGTGAGTCATGGGAAGGCGATCGTCGAAATACCACATGCGAAACCTCCCGACACTTCCCCTCAGCATATCGCCGCATGTGGTTGTGTCCGATACCGACGGCCCTGTGACTGATGATGCTTGCGCGGTAGTTGATCTCGCCCGGGCCGCGTCTATGGGCGACTGTCGCCCAGATGAAGGGACACGAGCTCGGCGAGGTGGACGCCGACCTGGTCGAGTGGGCGCACCGACCGCGAGGAGATGGCGAGGATGGCGGCGCCCTCGATTGCGCACACTGCGGTGGTCGCGAGCGACCGGGCGGCAGCCTCATCAACCCCTGTGCGCTCGAGTTGCTCGGCGAGCAGACTCGCCCAGTTATCGAATACCTCGGCGGCAACCGCGGGCGCCAACGGTGCCTCCGGGCCGCCGAGGGCGGCGGCGACGATCGGGCATCCGGCGGTGAAGTCACTGGCCTCCAGCGTGTCCTTCCACATCCGAATGAACGCAATGAGGCTGTCGGCGGGGCTGTCGGACGCGGCGAACTCGGCAATGATCGCACTCATCAGCTGGCCGGCCACCCGGGTGGATTCCTCGATGAGTTCTGCCTTCCCGCGGGGGAAGTTCTGGTAGACGGACCGCCGCGCGGTGTCGCTACGCGCCAGCAGTTCGGTGATTCCGGTGCCGGCGACGCCGCGCTCCCGCACGAGCGCGATCGTGCCGGCGATGAGCCGATCGCGGGGACTCGGTGTCATCGGCATCCCTCCTTGCGTTGAGCGAACAATCCTTGCGGTAGCACGATCATTCTACTATGGTTGCGTGAAACACGTAACTTGGGTTCACACCTACTTCATCGAAGGGTGCACCCGACCACCCCGGCGCCCTGTCGTGCGGCGTCACCAGATGGCCCGGCAGCTCCGACTTCGCGGATCTCGACCCCAGCTCGTCCACGGGTCCAGCCACGACATGCCCGACTCGGAACACCGAACAGAGAGAACAGGTTGTCTCAGTGAATAACCCAACGGTGCAGGAATATTCGACTGGTTCGACGAAGAGCACGAGTCTCAGACTATGGAATACGCTGCGGCAGCTGCCCCTGGGCAAACAACTCTTCACCACGGGTGTCTGCTTCAAGGCCCCCTACTTCGGGACCATTCATCCCGAAATCACGATCCTCGAGCCGGCGCGCTGCGAAGTGCGGGCCCCGAACCGCCGCGGCTCACGCAACCATCTCGGAACATTCCATGCCATCGCTTCGTGCAACATGGCCGAACTGGCGGCGGGCATGATGACCGACGTCACCGTTCCGGTCACGCACCGATGGATCCCCGTGGGCATGACCGTCGAGTACCTCGCGAAAGCGGCCACCGACATGCGCGCCGTCGCGGCGATAGATGCGATTCCCGCATTCGGTGACGATCCGGTCGACCTGGAAGTCCCGGTCGAGGTACTCACGACCGACGGCACGGTCGCCGTACGCGCCCGCATCACCATGCGCGTCGCCCGCAAGAAACACGACTGACTCCCGAAACGTCGAGAGGAAGACTCGATGACGCAGACCCCAGAGAAGCGGTCCCGCCGCAAGTTCCGTATCGAGCGCCTGATGGGACGCTACGTCGCCAATCCCACCGTGCGAGCGCTCAATCGCATCGGGATCGGCACCACACTCGCCACGGAACTTGAAACGATCGGACGCAAGACCGGCCGATACCGTCGTGTGCCGGTCGCCGCAACCTTCGACGACACCGGGGCCTGGTTGATCTCGCAACACGGCACGCGATCCGGATGGACGGCGAACATCACCGCCGACCCACGGGTGCGGATCCGGCACGGCGCCCACTGGCGCACCGGAACCGCGCGATTGGAACCCGGCGACGATGTCGACGCCCGCACACGCACCTTCACATCCCATCCCGACTTCGCCGCGATGACCGCCGCTACCTTCCGCGCACTACAGAGTGCACCGATTTCCGTCCGAATCACGTTCACCCGCAACCTCGCCGACCCACCACAAGGATCCCGATGACCGACACCGCTCAACCCGACACGATCACGCTCGAACGCGACGGACACGTCCTGCTGATCGGCTTGAACCGACCCCACAAACGCAACGCGTTCAACCTCGCTATGCTCGGCGATCTGTCCCGTGCGTATGCCCTGCTCGAATCCGACCCCGAACTGCGCTGCGGCGTCCTGTTCGCCCACGGCGAGCACTTCACCGGCGGACTCGACCTCGTCGACGTCGCCCCAGCGATCGCGGCCGGTGAAACTCCGTACCCCGCCGATGGGCGCGACCCCTGGCGACTGGACGGCGACTGGACGACACCGCTCGTCGCCGCAGCCCACGGCTGGGTCATGACGCTGGGCATCGAACTGCTGCTCGCCGCCGACATCCGCGTCGCTGCGGCCGGCACCCGGTTCAGCCAACTCGAGGTCCGCCGCGGCATCTACCCGTTCGGCGGCGCCACGCTGCGCTTCCCCCGGGAAACCGGCTGGGGCAACGCCATGCGCTGGATGCTCACCGGCGACGAATTCGACGCCACCGAAGCCCACCGCATCGGCCTCGTCCAGGAGATCGCCGACAACCCCGTCGAACGGGCACGCCACATCGCGCACACCATCGCCGACAAGGCCGCGCCTCTCGGAGTGGACGCCGTCCTCGCCAGCGCGCACCGCGCCCGCCGGCTCGGCGACGACGCCGCAATCTCCCAACTCGGATCCGACGTCGCCCGCCTGTTCGGTTCCGCCGACGGCGCCGAGGGCATCCAATCGTTGATCGAGCGACGCGACGCCGTCTTCACCGGACGCTGACCATACGGGGTCACCCGCCGACACATCCACGAAGGACTTCGCATGACACCAAGGAATCGATCGACGCATCGCACCGTGAACCCCGACGGTATTGGCGAGGGCGTCGTGACGACGCGGCTCGTTCACGCCTCGGACGGGGTGCCGCTGGCGGTACACGAACGCGGGAACCCCCACGCGCCGACGGTGATGTGTGTGCACGGGTTTCCCGATGATCACCGGGTCTGGGACGAGGTGGCGGACGAACTCGCGTCAACGGTGCGTGTGGTGACATTCGACGTACGGGGGTCGGGAGCGTCGGGGCACCCGAGACGAATCCGGGACTACCGCCTCGACCAGCTGGCAGACGACATCGGCCGGGTCATCGACGCGGTCTCGCCGGGGCGGCCGGTGCATCTCGTCGGGCACGACTGGGGCTCGGTGCAGGCGTGGCATGCCGCCACCGATCCGGCGCAACCGCATCGCATCGCGTCGCTGACCTCGATCTCCGGGCCGTGTCTCGATCACGTGCCCTACTGGATCCGGTCCCGGCTTGCCGCGGGCCCCCGAGGATGGAAAGACCTTCTGGGGCAGTGGAAGTCGCCGCTGTACATGGGGTTCTTCCAGATCCCCTGGGTCGCCCCGCTGGCGTGCCGGCTGGGACTGGTCGACGCCGCGATCGCGCTGGCCGGACACTTCGAAACCGGGGCCCGCCCCGCAGGCCTGCCGGCGCACCGCGCCCGCGACAACCGCGGCGCGCTGAGGATCTACACCGCGAACCTGCTCCCGCGCCTGCTCCGCCCGCAGCAACGCACCACCGAGGTGCCCGTTCAGGTGCTCGCTCCGCGCCGGGACATCTTCATCACTCCCGCGAGCCAGGTCGACATCGGTCGCTGGGCAATCAATTCACGGGTCCATTCCGTCGACGGCGGGCACTGGATACCCCTGTTCAACCCGACTGCGGTCGCCGACCACGTGCGGTCCTTCGTCTCAGAAGACGCCAACTCGATCGGAGAAGCACGATGACCACCCAACCCGAGGCCGACAAGGTCGCCCTCACCGCCCGGAACGTGTCCTGGGACTGGACCGGGCTGCCGATGCACTACTTCGACGCCAACCCGTTCGCAACGCATTTGGCGAACGGGATGAACATGCTCCTGCCCGAGGGAGAAGTGTTCTTCGTCGAGGTCTTCCAGAAAGCGCTGCCGCTGATCAAGGACGACGCCGTCCGTGCGGACGTGATCGGGTTCATCGGCCAGGAGGCCACCCACTCGTCGTCGCACCAATCACTGCTCGAGCATCTGAAGGCGCAAGGACTCGACACCGATCCGTACGTCGCGCAGATCCAATGGATGTTCCGCCGTCTGCTCGGCGACCGCGAATTGACCGGCCGCAAAGCCCATTCCTGGCTGCTCGAGCGGGTCGCCGTCGTGGCCGCCCTCGAACACTTCACCTCCTATCTCGGGGACTGGGGGCTCAACGCGCGCGCCTGGGACGATGCCCTCGACCCGCAGGTGCTCGACCTGTTCCGCTGGCACCTGGCCGAGGAGGTCGAACACCGGCACGTGGCGTTCGACCTGTTCACCCACCTCGACGGCCGCTACCCGCGCAGGGTGCGCGCGTGGCTGATCGCCGCACCGTTTCTGGTGGTCTTGTGGGCCCGCGGTATCCGCTATCTGATGTCCGTCGACCCCGAACTCGACGAGGCCGACCGGCGCATCCGGTTTCGTGCTGCTCGGCGGACCTGGCGGAAAGGTCTGTTTCCGAGCCCGTGGAGCCTGGCACGAATGTTCGTCGAGTACTTCCGACCCCGCTACCACCCCTCCCGGTACGGCTCGACCAGCCAGGCAGTCGCCTATCTCGCCTCCTCACCTGCGGCTCGTGCCGCCGACTGAGCACCATCGTCCGATCTGGAGTCCGCTCATGACCCGATTCAGTCCCCCACCCGTCCCCCCATCGCTGCGCCGGCCGAACAAACCCGACCGGCTGATGTCCGGCCTACAGTTGGTGGTCCGTGGATACGGCGCCGTGACCAGCCGGGTGCGGATCATCGAACCCACACCTATCGATCGGATGCTGCGCCTCGTCGTGGCCGACACGCGCCTCGAGGCCGACGGGGTGCTCAGCCTGCGACTGGAATCCGCGGATCACTCCGTCCTGCCGCAGTGGCACCCGGGCGCCCACATCGACCTGACACTGCCCTCAGGGAAGGTCCGTCAGTACTCACTGTGCGGCGATCCCACCGATCGGCGAAGCTATCGGATCGCGATCCGGCGCATCCCCGACGGCGGCGGCACATCGATCGAGATCCACGACCGACTGCCCGTCGGCAGTCGGGTCACCGCGGCTGGTCCCCGTAACGCCTTCCCCTTCGCCTATCCGCACCTGGCACGGGCCGACCTCTCCCGGGCCGTGTTCGTCGCCGCAGGAATCGGGATCACCGCGATCCTGCCCATGGTGCGCGCGGCGGCCGCGGCGGGTGTCGATTGGCACCTGACCTACCTCGGCCGTGACACCGCGACCATGGCATTTCTCGACGAGATCGGCGAACTCGATTCCGATCGGGTCCGGATCCTCACCGGTCCGCGCCGCACTGCCGCCGAGCTGCTGGCACACGCCGGTTCCCGCACCTCGGTCTATTTCTGCGGACCGCCCGGACTCCTTGCCGACATTCACACCGCATTCGACCACACCGGTGCCGCCGGACTGCATTTCGAAAGATTCAGCCCCGAACCGGTCGTCGGTGGTCGGTCGTTCGAGATTCTCCTGGCCCGCGCCACGGAATTCGTCCACGTCCCCGCGGATACATCGGCCCTCGCCGCCGTGCAAGAGGTACAGCCCGACGTGCCGTACTCGTGCCGGCAAGGATTCTGCGGCACATGCCGAGTGCGGGTCGTCTCCGGTGACGTCGACCGCCGCGGACGATCGGCGTTCCTCGATGAACCAGACACCATGCTGCTCTGCACCGACCGCGCGAACTCCACCCCACTCACCATCGACCTGTGACCGTTCACTTTCCAGCACACCAGAAGGGTCATCCGTGGCCGCTACCGATTCCGGAGTGAACCCGACCCGGAGCACCGCGACACCCTGATGACGGCTCCTCACGGCACACAGCATTTCAGCCAAGGCAGCGCCGACCCCGACCATGGGATCGAGTGTCTCGGTCATGATCTCGCCCTCCCCGCCAAGCGGAGTTCGGCAGGGAAACGCCAGACTCAGATCAACCGATTCTCGGTTGATCTGAGCCTCGGGGGCCACATACCCCTACGTCCGCAAGTGCGAGCGGCGGTAGGGGTCTCGGCACCTGTCCGTTCGGGCGCTCTTTCCGGTCAGGCTATGCGCGCGTGAGGATCGGGTACGCCGCGATCAGCACTAGCGCGCGGCGCGTGCGAGTGCCTTGCTCGATCTGGATTCGCCAAGAGAATCGCGAGCAAGGCACAAACCGCGGCGATTACACCGAGGACTTGAAAGGACGTCGCGTAACCGGCTGCCGGTGTGCTCGCGGCGTCGACGATGAGTCCGGTGCCATAGGGGGCGATGAGTCCACCGATCGCCATGAGCGCCAAAAACACTCCTAGAGTTCCTGCGGTTTGGTGCGATGGGCAGATTTCCGCGATCGCAGCGTTGAGCATGGTGAACACCGGCGATGCGAAGCCGTAGCCGAGCGAGACTACAAGGACTGCCAGGGCCGGGGAAGTGATGGCTGGCAGGACGAGAAGAAAGGCACCACAGACCAACACACCGATGGCGGGGAGCACGATCCGAATCCTGCGACTCGACACTCCTCGAGTTATCAGACGGTCGCCGATCGTCGACGTCAGCAGCATGAGGATCAACCCCGTGATGCTGGGGAAAGCGAACATGGATCCAGCCTGCAGACGACTGTAACCGAGGCCGACCTCGAAGTAGGACGGCAACCAAGCGAGGATGACGGACGAC